>JAKAYF010000085.1 GCA_021816465.1 Nitrospirota bacterium | reverse complement strand
CAAAAACAATCACATAGAGGGAATGATCTCCCTTCCGGTTACAAGACAGAGCGGGAATCAGATTATCGGAGGGCTGACCGTCGCCGTTCAAAAAAAGGCAAATCTTTCAGATGGGGTCGTGTCCCTGCTGAAAGATCTCTCCCTCAAGATCCGGAGCACCTTCTCCCGATTTGAAGAACAGAACCTGATCAGGATCCAGCAAGCGTCAATGGAAGCGGCCAAAAACCCAATGTGGATCACCAACCCCAAGGGAGAGGTCGAGTGGGCCAATAATGAGTTTTTCCGGATGCTGGGATCGGACCGGGTTCCAGCAAAAGAAATTTCCCTCGGATCCATCTTCTCCGACCCCATTTCGACAACATCCGGAGCAAAGTCTCTTCTTCAGATCATACGCTCCGGAAAACCCTTCGAAGGAGAAGTTTCAGGGATCAGCCAGAGCGGCGGAAGAATCTTCACCCAGACGCTGATCACCCCGCTAAAAGATCATCGGGGAAAAATTGCCCATATTCTCGGCCATCAAAAAGATGTGACCATTGAGCGAGAAGAGATGGAGATCGACCAGCTTTTGGCAAAGCTTGACGCCAACGTCTTGAACGGCATCAATTTCCAGGGACTTCTCGATCTTCTTACCTCCGGTGTCCAGTCCATCTACGACGCCCTTGCGGTCCAAATCGCAACGTTGGATGAAACCCACAAACTTTCGATCCGCTCCTTTGTTTCAAAAGACCCCAAGCTCTCGGCAGCCATTCGGCTCTCCGGAAACGCTCCGGATGTCGAGGGATTCAAAAAAGAAACTTCACATCTCGCATCCAGAAAAGACCGCCATCAGGAAATTCGTCTCAAGGACTCTCCGGATGAATACCCCTTCCGGAATCTTCTTTTGGCCTCAGGATGCGAAACCATCCATTCCTTCCCCATACATGAAAAGGGAAAGGCGGTCGGAGCCCTGACCTTGTTTCTGGACCGGACGAGCAACATTGGAAATCGTTCGATCGCATTCATTAATCAGCTTCTGTCAAGAATCTCCATCGTTCTGGAGCGGTTCAGCGAACAGGAGAGGATGAGGCTTCAGGATGCCGCCATGGCAAACGTGTCGAATGGCATCATGATCACTTCGGCGGACGGAACCATCGGGTGGGTCAATCCGGCGCTTGTTTCGATGAGCGGATATTCGGAAAAAGAGCTGATCGGGACAAATGCCTGGCTCACCACTTACGGAAACGGACATCCTGAAATCCATGAGGCCCTTTTGAGAACGGTCCGGGAAGGCCGACCGTTTGAAGGCGTTCTGGATGCTTTCAAGAAAGACCAGACACCATACACGGTCGAGATCAGCATTACCCCCATACAAAACTCCGAAGGGAAGATCACTCACTTTGTCGCCATCCAGAAAGACCAGACATTAAAGATCCAGCAGGAGAGGGAGATCTGGCAACTGGCCCATATCGATGCACTGACAGGTCTTCTCAACAGAGCTGCCCTCCTTGATCGCCTCAGGACAGAAACAGAACGATCGGCGAGAAGTCAAAAAAGCCTTGCGCTCCTCTTTATCGACCTCGACGGATTCAAAGAGGTGAACGATACCTTTGGCCATGCTGCAGGGGACATCCTTCTCAAAACGGTCGCACAAAGGATCTCAAGAACACTTCGTTCAACCGATGCCGCCTCGCGCCTCGGAGGCGATGAGTTTGTTCTTCTGATCACAGACCTTGTCGAAATCGACGAGATCCTTTTTCTGATCCAGCGCATCTTCGATGCCATACTCGAACCCATCCTGATCGAAGACCAGCCGATCCGGATCACCGCCTCCATGGGCGTCGCGACATTTCCTGAAGACGCATCCGATGCCGGAGACCTTCTCAGGAAATCCGATATCGCCATGTATCAGGCAAAAAGCCATAACAAGAACAACTGGCAATTTTTCGATCCCGAGATGGAAAAGAGAGTACAGCGGCGTCACAGTCAGGCCAAGGCCATTATCAACGGGCTTGAAAAAGGGGAATTCACTCTCTACTACATGCCGGCCGTCGACCTCCAGAAAGGTCTTGTCACGGAAATTGAAGCTCTTCTGAGGTGGAACTCCCCGGAGGACGGACTCTTGCTCCCCGACGTCTTCCTGCCCACGGCAGAAGAGTCAGGATTGATGACGGCGCTCGGGGAATGGACCATTGAACGTGCCATTGAAACCATCCATCACTGGCTCGAAGACGGACGTCCCCCCGTCCGACTCTCGATCAACATCTCCCCGACCCATTTCTGGTCCCCGGGATTTACCGAATCATTTCTCCGGAGAATCAAACGCGACCCAGCCATCGCAACGTGGCTGACCGTTGAGCTGACGGAAAGCCTGCTGATGAAAAATCTTGAAAAGTCCCTTGAATTTCTGGAAGCCATCCGGGAATTCGGAGTTCGGATCTCGGTCGATGATTTTGGTCTGGGATCGGCACTCCTTCCCAATCTTCCGGAACTTCATGTCGACGAGATCAAGATTCCCCAGGCCTATGTCCTTCATATGGAGCGCCACAATAGAACCAGGCAGCTCGTCAAGACCATTATCCACCTTGGGGAAAATATGGGAATTGATGTTGTCGGAGAAGGGGTTGAAACCGGTGCCGAAAAAAAACGTCTACTGGAGATGGGTTGCCACGTCCTTCAGGGTTTCGAGATCTGTCGCCCCGTCCCGCTTCCTGCTCTTGAAGATTTTCTGAAAAGGTTCCAGTGATTTTTTTCTCCCGAAGACTTGAAAAGGGGCCCTGATCGGCCCCTTTTCAATGAATCTGCAATGACCCCAGACTTCTACTTCTTCAGATCCGCCTTTGTCACCGACTTGAAGCCAAAATGCCTGAACACTTTTTGGGCCTCCGGTGATTTGAGGAAGATGAGCCACCGCTTTGCCCATAGCTTGTGACGGGCTCCACGAATGATCGAAGCGGCATAGATCGCCTTGACATTCTGGCTGTCAGGGATGGCGACATTTTCAATCGCATGTCCGACCTGCTCCTGGAAGATGGCCTCCGAACGCCAGGTCACACCGGCATCAGCTTTCTTGGCCATCAGAAACATCGGACTCTGACGATGGTGGATGCGGGTCAATGTTGTTTCTCCATTCTTGACCTTGTCCTCATAGACCGTCTTGGAAAGCTTCTCCCCTCCAGCCTTTACCAGTGAGCCCTTGATCTGGCGGGAAACACCTTCCCATGCCGGATTGGGCATGACAAGACGGACCCCCGGTTTTCCAAGATCGGAAAGCCCCTTGATTCCCGCAGGGTTCCCCTTTGGAACCATGATCGTCAGGTCATTTGTCGCATAGGCCACTGGAGGACCAACCAGAAGCTTTTTCGCAATCAGTTTCCGGACCTGTCCAAGACCCGCCGCATAAAGATCTCCGGGAACCGTCATCGTCGCATTACCGACAGTGAGTCGGCCTTTTTCGGCGATCTGTTTGGCCAAAAGACCGGGCGGAAGGGTTTCGTAAAAGAGTTTTCCCCGGATTTTTGGATATTTTTTCTCAAAGGCCTCAACGAGTGGAGCCATTGCAAAAAAGTAATTTCCACCCACATACATGACCAATTCGGGATGGCTCATGTTTCCGTGGAGATCCGGAAGATTGTCCACATCCGGAACGGTGACATTCACCCCTTTTCCGACAGATGGATTGTTATGCCCATGGCTCCATGGCGGATAGGTGGAAGTCTCATCTGCCCAAACCGTTTTTCCGGAAGAAACGCCTCCAAGAAGGAGAGAAACAGCCAGTATCGTCATCAAAGGTCGTTGATTCACAATGCCTCCCTTTCTGAAAGGTGAATGGTTGGGCTAGGATCGGGCGTAGTGGAAACCCGCTTCGCTCAAAAGGGGAATGGTTCCCACAATTCCCGGTGTCAGGACAACTCCCGGAATCAGGTGGTTTGTCAACTCCGCAGCAATCTCTCCGTGGGTCTTGTGATCTGGGTTCACCCCGCCTTTTTTTAACGCTCCGGAAAGCTCCCAAATCATATTGTGGCAACCCAGAAAAACAACCCCTCTTGCCTGCAGGACCGGAATATTGTTGTCTTCCGGTGATAAAACTCCATGAGGATTGTTCAGATCGGAAAGAGGCTTTTCCGAAGCAGGGGATCGCTTCAAAAGCGGATTTTGAGCTGATTTCACTCCGGCTTTTTCATGAAGTTTATACTTTTCCCACATATGATCGTCAAAAAGAGCCAGATGAGCCGTTCCATGGGTTGCGGACAACACCAGAGCATCTTTTTTTCCAAAGCTGTAGACCTGGGCGTTCAGGGAATTTCTCATGAGGTTCAGCCAGGGAGATCCGATCACCGTGTTATCCCATACCTGTTTGGGCTTTGCCCGGTAATGGAACAGAAGTGAAAGGGCTTCATGATCCCATTCATCCTTGTGGAGACTGATCATGGTCACCGACTTATAGTCCCGACGCCCTTTTGCCCTTTCGAGTGCTCGCAAAAGTGCCTTCAGGTGATGATCGCCTTTGGGCTCAAGGTCCAGTTTTTCAGATGCCGCCGCTTCAGGAAGCTTCCCGACACCCAGGCCAAGGGCCGCACCTGCTGCCCCGATTGTCGCCACCATTCCCAACATTTCCCGACGAGAGACAGATTCACTCATACGTTTTCCTCCTTCGTTGATTCGGATTGATATTGATAAAAAGAGCCTGCATCGGCTCCGCAACAGGAATCTCCGGTGAACCTATCTGGCAATAGCCCCCCAGGAGATTCCCCTGAAAAATGATGACCGTCATCAGAAATCAATGGCCCTGAACAACGCTTTTTCTCGGATCAAGGGGATGTGGTCGGCTTTCAATATAGCGGGCCACATCCCATGCCTCCTGAACGGATAGTATTCCGGAATTTCCAAGAGGCATATTGTGCTGGATAAAAGATGCTGCCTTCGCGACAAGGTGGAGCCCTGCACCACAGTTGAAGGAATGGGCACCCCATAGGGGAGGGAAAATAAGGCGGCCACCCTGCTCCAGCCCCTGTCCATTCGCACCGTGGCAAAGAGCGCAACTATGCTGGTACACCGCCCGTCCGTTTTCGAGGCTGACGGGACGGGGCGGTGGGGATAATGCACGGAATCCCCGGCCCGAAAGACTCGCACCGACCGGTGCTCCTTCCGCCATCCATTTGCTGTATGCCTCGAGGGAAACAATCTCCTTGCTTGATAGGGCCGGAGTCTTCCCGTTCAGGGAAAATCGGAAACAATCCTGAAGCCTTTCAACATAGGTGACAACCTTATGATTCTTTTCCCTGTAAACAGGGTACGATACAAATGCTGCCCATAAAGGGGCAGCATTTGCAATCGTCCCCGCACCCAGATGGCAAGCTGAACAGTTCAGGCCATTTTTGTCAAACTGGGGAGCAAGCTTTCGTGTGTGAAGAAAGAGCTCCCGTCCGTACCGGATGGCATCCCCGTTCGGACCCGGAGGACCACCATCCCAATCGGGAGGATGAAACGTTCCGGCAATATAAATTCCATGGTGATTCAAGGAAACAGGAGGGTGGTCATTGCCTCCGGACAGCCATTGTGCCAACGCACTGATCTCTTCGGGAGAAAGCTTCCGGGAAACACTCGACATCAGATTGCCGGGATCTCCGGATCTGTATCCCCCTTTAAATAAAGACAGCTGGGTTGAGAGATATCCGGGGGAGAGGCCAATAATGGGAGGAAAAGCATGGGCTACCCCTTTCCCTACTGGGCCGTGGCAGGTAAAGCAGGAGGGGATACCGGCAGAAAGACGACCTTCCCGAGCCAGTCTTTCACCGATGCCCCATGAAGACGCATGATGAAACACCGGAGTCTTTCTGATCGACTTCAGCTTTGAAAAATACTGTGCCACCTGTTTGCGTTCTTCGGCAGAAAGGTCCTCTGCGACAATTTGCATGACCCCAGGTCGTTTTTTTTTCGCAAAAAGATCCAGCTCGTGTTGAATATAAAGATCGTCGAGACCGGCAATTTCAGGAGTCGCCCTTCCCGCAAGTCCCTCCCCCTTCGCGCCATGGCAGGACACACAACTCTGACCAAGATGGGGGAGCGGTCTGAAAGCCAGGATTTTACCGGTCAGATTGGCAGCCCGGGATAGCATCGGATAAAAAAACACAAGCATCAGAAGAACAATGGTAAAGACAGGAAAAAGTCGATTTTTTGAAACGATTTTTATCACCATTGGACTCAGTATCAAAAACACACTCCCCAACAAAACATGGCTCATTTCGGATGAACGGCAAATACGATGGGCGATTGGGTGGTTATGAGGTCGTCTCTTTAATTTACAAATATATTCGGATGAAAAGAATGTCCAAAACAGATGCCTTTTGATACCATATCATGACCAACTTAATGACGTCACCACAAATGGTGTCTTAAAAGACGAAAACATCCAATTTTACAGGAGTTCTAGAGCATGTCTAAAGAAATCACCCCCGGATGCCTGGCACTTGTACGCCACGGACAAAGCCAGTGGAACCTTGAAAACCGCTTCACCGGATGGGTGGATGTGGACATCACAAAACTTGGGGAAGAAGAGGCAAGAAGGGCTGGAAATCATTTAAAGGGAATCTCTTTTTCGAAAGCCTTTACCTCCGATCTGAAACGAGCACAGCGAACGCTTCAGATCATCATGGAAACCACCGGAAGCACACAATTGCCTGTCGTCAGGGATGAAGCGCTGAACGAACGCCACTATGGAGATCTCCAGGGGCTCGACAAGGATGAAACGGCAAAAAAATATGGGAAAGAACAGGTCCATATCTGGAGACGAAGTTTTGACGTCCCTCCCCCTGGAGGAGAAAGCCTTAAAATGACTCTTGAACGCGTTCTTCCCTATGTCGACAGGGAAATCCTCCCCTGCCTTTTAAAAGGGGAGAATATTCTTGTTGTCGCTCATGGAAACAGTCTCAGGTCTATCGTCATGGTCCTTGATCAACTCGATGAGAAGTCCATTCTGGAGTTGAACATTCCCACAGCCGTCCCGATCATCTACACATTCCGGCCGGTTCACCTCGATCAGCCCGTAACAGGACTGAAAGATCTGTCTGTACTGGAGAAGATCACAAAAGAATGAGCGACAGCCATCATCGCATGAAGATCCTTGTTCTGATCATGAAGGCCATCATCGGTCTTTTGGCCTTCGGCTTTGT
>JAKAYF010000021.1 GCA_021816465.1 Nitrospirota bacterium | reverse complement strand
GCTTTGCCGAGCATCTGAAGCCGTTCTACCAGAAACCGTATTTCTGGCACCGGGCTTACTATGTGGGGAGTGTCGGCGGCGCAACACTCGAAACGGTCCGACGCTATGTGGAATCTCAGGGAACGACTGAAAAAGCAGGAAGAAGAAAAACAAAACCGCCCGATTGCCCCCCTCTTGCCCTTCGGGCTAAGAAGGGGAATGCTCGGGCAGATGTTCAATCGGTCTCCTTGCAAAAGATCCTTCTTTCCAAATAATCAGGCGCCTGTTTCCGGACCCCGGGGACTTCTCATTGACAATCCGGGGCATCTTCGAGAACATGAAGCGGGATCGACAACCTTCCCTAGTAAAGTCATTATAGTCTGCAAGCCTCTTGAAATCTCGTCTGAACCGGATCAAAAGCAGACTGGATTTCCTGGCAAAAATTCGGATGCTGTCGCTTTGTCTGCAACTGAACATTAGGATATGAAGACGAAAGCACGACAGAAAGAACAGAAAGGACATTCCGTCTTCAAAATAAGCCCCCAGGTCACCCTTCCCAAAGAAGAAGCGGAATGGCTCCCGGAAGACGCATTCGATCCTCTGCTTCAACCGTCTCCGCTCCATCTGGACATCGGAGAACCCCAAAATCCCTTGAGTAATCCTGGGAATCCGTTGCCACACCCGTTCTCAGTGTTAGCGGCGGAAGGATGTCAACATCTCGCATTCTGCCACACAACAAAATATCAAACAGGCCAATCCCAATGCCAGCGATAGTCTTAACCGCCGGAGGATTTCTCCTGATTCTCGGGGGAAGTGCCCTTTTTTCTCATTCAGCAGAGGCACTGACCAAACATCTTTTCAAAAATCACTCAATCGGTCGCCGCATCCTGGGCAACATCTCTCTTTCCATTCCGGAACTGATCCTGCCTCTTTTCTCCTTTTTAGGTGGCTCCGGAGCGGGACGAAAAGATGCCGGGATCGGGGCCATACTTGGAGCCCCACTCTTTCTCATCGCCATACTCTGGCCCATGACCCTTTTCATCACCCGAAAATCGCCTGTCCCCATTCAAGAGAAAAACCAGCTGGCCAAAGAGGCCCCCATTCTGGCAGCAGGCTTGACACTGGCCCTTCTGGCCGGATATTTCCGCTCACCAGCTCTCCATTGGACCGTTGCAATTTTGCTTCTCTTTCTCTACCCGGCCATCCTTTTGGGAGTCAAAGGAGAGGATCCGGACGACACGACTCCAGACAAACCGGATAGTCCCCATTTTTTAAGGACAGTCCTTTCGTTCTTGTCCGGAGTCGGACTTCTTTTTATCGGTCCCGTCCTCTTGTTAAAGGGGATCCTTCAGTTTGGAGGATCTGGCGGTGGGGATACTATTTTTCTCCTCTCCATCGTTCTCTCCTCACTGTCGACAGAATCGCCGGAAGCGCTCTCCCTCTTCATGCTTCTCAGGAAAAGAGATATTCCTGCAGCCTATGGAATCCTCTGGGGATCGATCCACTTTCAATTGACCGTCTCTCTTGCGTCAGGACTCCTTCTCTCCCCGTGGATCATTCAGGAAAGACATTTTGCGGCAGGAGGGGTACTGATCGGCGCACTTCTTTTCTCAACTTTCTGGGCAAGGTCAAGGACGGAAAGGCGCACATGATGGATTCAAAGATTGAAAAAGAAGAACAGGCCATTGTCATGGCATTTGGAAAAACAAGCCTCTATGCCGATTTTGCCTATGAAATGGCCCATATGCTTCTCCCGCTATGGATTCTTCATCTCGGAGGAACCGCTGTTACGGTTTCAATCATGGAATCAGTGGCGGAAGTCGCCAGAATGGGTGGAGCCATCAGCACCGCAAAATGGGGAGGAACACCCCGGAAACAGAGTCTTTTTGTCAGGATCGGCTACGGGCTGACAGCTGTCTCAACACCCCTCATGGGGGTCGTGTCAGCACCTGGTGCCATTATTCTCCTGAAGTCGGTCTCCTGGTTTGGAAAGGGGTTGCGTGGACCGGCAAGAGACGCCCTTGTCTCAAATGTCATTGCCAAAGAGTGGCTGTCAAGAGCATTTTCCAGGATACAGACACTTGACCAGACCGGTGGAATCATCGGTCCGCTGGTTGCAACAGCCCTTACGGGAAGACTTTCTGTCCCCACGCTCTTCTATCTGACGGCCATTCCAGGTACCTTATGCTTTTTCTGGGCCATCACCGCATCGAACATGGCCCGAAAAAAAACAGTCTCTCCTCCAGAAAGCAGTGACACTGAGCAAGCACCTTCCCCATCTTTTGCCAGAGGAGTCCTTTCAACTGGGGGGAAGGGATGGCTCTCGACTCTCCTGGGTGGAGTACTTTTGAAGGTGTCGATATTTCCCGCGACACTTTTGATGTTCCGATTCAATGAGCAGAGCGGCCTGGCCATCATGATGGGCGTCGGATTCATCCTCTCAAGTGTTGTCCATGTCGCATCAGGACTCTTTCTGTCCTTCAGGCAGATCAACCCGGAAAAACGACTCGACCTCCTGCCTGGACCGCTCCTTCTTGCAACGGCAATCATTCTTCTCCTTGGCCCTGCCAGCGGAACGGCCTTTTATATTGCCGGCATGGCTGTCTGGGGAGCCGGAGAACTCTGGACATCGATAGCGGTTAAAACCCGGGTTTCCTCACGGCTGAAAACAGACAAAAAAAACAGGGGATTTTCCCAGCTGGAGATTTTCAGCACGATGGGAATACTCGGATTCCAACCCGCTGCCGCATGGGGCTGGGAACATGGTTACAGAATCAAGGTCCTCGAGGTAACTCTTGCCCTCATTACAGCGGGAACAATGCTTCTCCTCAAAGACCGGAATATCGGAGAAGCCTGAAAAACAGTCAGCGACCAGAGGCTGTCGGCTGAAAGTGTGGTGGAACAATCCCGCCCTGCTGGGGAGATCTTCCTTTCCCATGAGGATGAGGGCCCTTCTGTGGCCCGGACGGCAGCATCCGTTCCACCCCGTCGTTTCCCGGTCCCATGGCAGACTCCATGGAGTGAGCCATATAAAGAAGCCCTATCCATACCACAAGAAGACCCCAAAGGACCTTCCTCCCCCCCATGTCATCGAATGAGTTCAAGAAATCTCTCCTGATTCCTTATTGCTGGGGGGCTGACAAACCCAAGAACCCCAGAATGGCCCCGACATGGCCGTCAACCTTGACCTTTGGGTAGACCTTCCTGATGGTGCCATCAGGGCCGATCACGACAGTCGTCCGCTCAACCCCTATCGATTTTCGTCCATACATGTTTTTTTCTTTCAGAACTCCGTAAGCGGTACAAATCGCTCCATCAGGATCCGACAGGAGGGGAAAGTTCAGTCCGTATTTACTGACGAACTTTTCATGGCTCGAAAGGGAGTCCCGGGATACACCCAGAACAAGAACCCCAGCCCTCTTTAGAACCTCAAAGGCATCCCTGAAGTCACATGCTTCACGCGTACATCCCGGAGTATCGTCCTTTGGGTAAAAATACAGGACGACAGATCGTCCACGAAGATCCGAAAGACTTATTTCCGGAGACTCGTATCCAAGAACACCCGCAGTAAAGGAAGGAGCCAGATCCCCTTCCTTCAAGAATTGTTCAGTTGCCATTTGATCGATCCTTTCCGCGATATGAGTGATTGATGCTTCTTCTGCCAGCAGTTCCCGGATCTGCGTTCAAGATCACGGGAAGACCATTTTTTCCACCTCCGATAATGACGATTTTCGCATTCGGGCTCTTCGCCAACTCCTCTGTTGCCCGAATCCCTTTCCATGTCAGGTACTGCGAAGTCAGGTTTTCCTGAACAATTTTCTGGAAAGCAGAAATGCCTTCCGCCTCGATCCGTTTTTTCTGGGCTTCCTTGCGAGCAATGTCAAGAACATACTCCATCCTCTGGAAGTTCTGCTCCTCGGTCAGTTTATGCTCGATCGCCACCCTGATCACCCTCGGCAGCTTGACATTCCTGATCAAGAACCCGCTGACCGTAACAGGATACCCCTTCAGTTTCTCGCGAAGATGCTTCAGGATTGATCGCTCGATCTTTTCCCTCTGGTTGGAATAGATCTGGGAAGGAGTATATCGGCCGACAATTTTTCTCGTCTCGGAACGAACATAAGGAGCAATCAGCACATGAAAGTAGTCGGGGCCAACGGTCTCCTGAAGCGTTGGAAGGTATTTTGCATCCACCTTGTAAAGGACAGAAGCATCCATTCCGACCGGAAGACCGTTCACCGTCAATACATTCAGATTGAGCCTTGCTTCCTGTGTTCTCAGGGAGTAGATATACATCTGGTTCCAGGGGGCAATGATCTGAATTCCCTCCCTGTAAATATGTGCCTTGTCCGTCCCATGGCTGATGCTCCAGAAAACACCTGCCTCTCCAGGACTGATCGAAACAGCACATCCCGACAAAAGAGCCGCGAGGGCAACGGCACCAGCGGCCTTTTCCAGATTTTTCATTGATTCCTCCAATTGTTGCACGAACCCCATACCCCCCTCCCGGGGTTCATGGGCCAACGTCCCAGAGATTCAGGAACGAACCATTTTTCTTCACCAATTTCGAAACCTGTCCAAGAACTTTCCCGTCTGAAACAGAAATGACCCTCACCGATATCTCAATCTGCTGCCCCAGGTCAGTCAATCTCCCCAGAACGATCCGGTCGGCATTCAACTCCCTGGCAATCATCACCATCGAGGAGGACCCCTGTCCACCCTGTGAAATAGCCTCCAGATGCATTTTCTGCCTGAGTTTTCCGGAATCGACCACATTCAGGGCGGGATCAGTCGACAAACCCTCACTGATTCTCGACGCCAAATACCGACCAAGAACACGGGAAACACCACGATTGTCCATAAATTTTGGGACAATAACACGCTCCTGAGGTTTCCCTTTTTCAAGCGTGGCATCCAGAACAGAGTCAATTTTCGAGGTCAGATCCCTCGAAACAGTCACGGGAGTCTCCCGAGCCCCGCCTCCTGTAACAATCTGGGGAGAAAAATGTTCTGCCGGGGATGTCTGGCAGGAAGTCATGAACAAAAATAGAACAATAAGGAAAGAAAATAGACGACCCCTTCCCGGAACAAGCGGGGAAAGAAAACTGCAGGGCTTGTTTTCCATCAGACTAGCTCCCCAAGGTGCCGGAATTCATCCGAAGATCGTGTTCGGTACGCAAATCCTCAAGAAGCTCCCGGAGAGCGGATGCTTCATCACTTGAAAACAAATGATCGTTCTCCCCTTCGTCGATGTCCTGCTCAAGAGCCTGCCAGCGGCTTCCGATCACAAAGTGATCTTTTGAAATCTCCCCATCAAGATCAAGAAGCCTGTTTCGAATCACAATGTAACGATCCGATTCCATGAGACACCTCCAGGTTAGTCGTATCCAAACTGCAAGCTTCACAAAGGGCCCATGAATATTCATAACCCTCCTGCCTGCATTATATACCTCTTGTTTGAACATTGGCATCAAGATCAAGTGTGCCTCCTGCCAAAACCGAGACGAAACCCCGAGTTTCAAAATATTCGGGGAGGCGTTGGTGTCCCGATCCTTTTCCGTGCCACAGCACAAACAATGACAGGTCCAGTCGGACATTGCCTCTTCGGTCTATGGCCACAGGAGGAAGTCGCGACCACGCCACCCCACGAATGCTTCGGCACAAGCATTGATGGGCGTTCATTTCGCCTATGGCAATATCCTCAACAAAGATCCGTTCATACGAATTGATGATCGTTCGGACTTCCTGACGAGCAAATCGGATCTGTTAATAAAAAACCATTTTCGCAAAAATCATGGTAGACTTATCCAATCGGAGGATGCCAGCCCGTTTTCGGACGGCCGGCCCCATTTCCGGAGGTCGCTGGCGCAATATCGCTTGCCACACCTCATAGGATTTTCAACAAAGATCAAAACCTCAACATGCCAAGAAGGAGGAACCATGAATCAGTTGAAAATGGTCACCGCATCCGTTATATCTGCCGCGTTTTTCTCCCTGGGTCTCGTTTCATCTCCGGCATTTGCGGCCGACAAGACATCTGTCAGGATCACATCTCCCAAAAGCGGATCGACCGTTCATAGCCCCGTCGTCATCCATTACATCCTTCACAAGGGACCAAAGGGTGACCATGTGCACCTTTTCATCGATGGACAGTTTGCTGAACCGACCCATCAGAACCCTGTCAAGATCAAGTTACCAAAAGGCAAGCATACCCTGACACTCAAGGTTGCTACTGCAGGCCACAAGATCCTTGGACCGAAGTCCAAAGTGACCATTAACGTCGAGTAAAAAAAGGCCCTCCTTTTACGGAGGGCCTTTTTAGAGTTCCCCTGAAAACTTCTGGTTTCCATCGGTCACGAAACCGTTAGCACGGCAGCTCCCATGATCTGGTCGTTTTTTAAATCCATCAGGGCCAATGAAGCATCCTGAAGTGGATACTTCCTGATTCTGGGCTGAATCCCAAACGTCTCGGCCATCTTCAAAAGACCACGTCCGTCTTCCCGGGTATTTGCGGTAACAGAACCAAGGCTCTTTTCCAGAAAAAGCTGATCCTGATAGACAAGAGACGGAATGTCTGAGAGATGGATCCCGGCAATAAGAAGCTTTCCCCCACGATCCAGGTCAAGCATGATATCCGGTACGATTTCTCCGGCCGGAGCAAACAGGATCGCCCCATCAAGAAGCTTGCGCGGATGCGTCCCCGAAGGCCCGACAAAATCCGCCCCCATTTCCCGGGCCAGAGCCTGATGGCGATCCCCCCTGCTGATGACAGAAACATGCATGCCGGATGATTGAGCCATTTGAAGAACAAGGTGCGCCGATGCGCCAAATCCGTAAAGCCCCAGATGCTGCCCACGCAACAGGCCAAGCCTTGTAAAAGCCCGATACCCGATAATGCCGGCGCATAAAAGCGGTGCCATCAGGGAAGGATCCCCACCGGAACCCAGGTGATAAACAAAACGCGCATCTCCCACGACATATTCCGCAAAGCCGCCAGGCCTGTCATACCCGGTGAATTTTGGAGAAAGGCACAGATTTTCTTTCCCTGAAAGACAGAACCGACAGGAACCGCATGAGCTGTATAGCCATGCCATGCCGACAGGGTCACCGGGCTTCCACCCGGTGACCCCTTCCCCGACAGCTGCGATCTCACCTGCAATTTCATGACCGGGAATGGCCCCGGGGGGAACACCCGGAAGATCACCCTCGACAACATGAAGATCCGTCCGGCAAACACCGCAGGAACGAACCCTGATCAGAACCTCGCCCCGTGCGGGAGAAGGAGTGGGGAGATCCCGCAAAATAAGGGAGTCAGGGCCGACAGGCCCCGATCTGGAGAGAACCATCGCCTTCATCCAGGTCTCCGGATCAACAGCAATTCTTTTCTTCTTGAGCAGGTCTCCGGAGAATTTTTCTCAAGATGGATTCCGCAAGACACCAGCGGGTTATTGAGGACTGCAGGAGATTGGCTCCCACAAACGTTGTCAGCCACAGCCACTCCCTTGAAACATACACAGACAAAAGCAGGCTGATCAGTATCATGGATCCGGCCAATGCACGGATCATTCTTTCCATCGACATCTTACTCCTCCATTATCAGAAATCCCAAAATCAGTTTCCCGCCACTTCCCGCCGGCCTTCCGACCAGCGACTCCCCTCCACCCGGGCAATCAGGAGGGGAACAAGCACGAGCGTCAGGACCGTCGAAACGATCGACCCGGACAGAAGCGCAATCGCCATTCCCCGAAAAATCGGATCGGAGAGGATGACAAAGGAGCCGGCAACCAACGCCAGCGCTGTCAGCAATATGGGACGTGTCCTGATCGCACCGGCTTCCAGAACCGCCTGCTTCAGGTCAACTCCCTCTGCTTTTTTCGTATGCATGAAGTCCACCAGAAGGATCGAGTTCCGAACCATGATTCCTCCAAGGGCAATAAAACCGATCATTGAGGTCGCCGTAAAGTTCGACCCCAGCAACACATGGCCCGGGATCACACCAATCAGGGCTAACGGAATAGGCGACATGATGATCATTGGGGTGACATAGCTTTTGAACTGAATCACGATCAGGAGGTAAATGACCACAATCGCGGCAACAAAGGCGATCCCCATGTCCCTGAAGGTCACATAGGTCACATGCCATTCGCCACCCCAGCGGACAGAAAGATTTTCACTCGATGACGGATAACCCCAGAAATATTGGCGTACAGGCTCCATGTGGCCCGAGAGGTCCGCGGGAGGAAGCTTTCTCGAAAGATCCACGGCCGCATAGACAGGACTCCTGCCCGATCCTGTTGTATTGCCCGTTACATAGACCACGGGACGAAGATTCTTGCGGTAAAGAACGGCAGGAGCCTGTTCTTTGGAGACATCGATCAGCGTTCCCAGGGGAACAAGATGACCGTTGCCCGATCGGACCATAATCGAATCCAGATCCTTGATGGAGGAACGATCCTTCCTCGAAACCTCCAGAATAATGGGGACGTAGCCTTTTCCCGAAGCCGTATGCAATTCACCCGTCTCACCGTGCAGTCCAAGCGCCAGAGCCTTTTCAATCTCCTCGGTCGAAACCCCAGAAAGGGCCGCCTTTTCCTGATCGACACGGATCCTGTAGCGGACCTGCGGATCGGGAAGAGTTGAATCGACATCAATCACCCCACTGCTATGCCGAAAAACATCCCGAACCTTTTCGGCATAGGCGGTGATCGAAGCCTGATCCGGCCCCATCACCTCGGCAACGATCGGGGCCATGACCGGAGGCCCTGGCGGCACTTCGACCATTTTGATCCTTGCACCGAAGGATGCCGCCACAGGAGACAGCTTCCGTTCGAGTTCTTCCGCAATCCGGTGGCTTTGCAGGGAACGCCTCTCTTTCGGCAGGAGATTGACATGGATTTCGGCAACCCTTTTCCCACGCCGCAGGTAGTAATGTCTGACAAGTCCGTTAAAGTCGAACGGGGCAGCAAGGCCGACATAGGCCTGATCCGAAGAAACCGACGGGTCGCGCAAAATAACACCTTCAAGCGCCAGAGCCGTTCGGGCGGTCGTCTCAAGTGTCGTCCCCGCCGGCATGTCAATAACAACATCGAGCTCACTCTTGTTGTCGAAGGGAAGCATCTTCAGCAAAAGCGTCCTGGTCTCAAAAAAAGCCATGACCCCGACCGTCAGGAAAAGAACCACTCCAAAAAACAGATTTTGCCGCAATCGTGACTCCAGCAGCGGAACCATGATCACCCTGTACAGATGGCGGATTCCCCCGTCGATCTTCCCCATCACCTTGTTGTGATGACCTGCCGGGGGAACCATCCGGAGAGCCAGAAAAGGAACCACCGTCAAGGCCACAAGCAGAGACCCGGTCATTGCAAGCGAGGCGTTAACCGGAATCGGACGCATATAAGGCCCCATCAGCCCGCTGACAAACGCCATGGGAAACAGGGCTCCTATCACCGTAAAAGTTGCCAGGATTGTTGGATTGCCAACCTCTCCAACCGCATAGACGGCTCTTTCAAGAAGGGTATCCCGGTCTCTTTTTCCTCCCAGGAAATGAAAATGGCGATTAATGTTCTCAACCACAACGATTGCGTCATCCACCAGGATTCCGATAGAAAAGATCAGAGCAAACAGGGTAACCCGGTTGACGGTGTAGCCGATCATCATCGATCCGAACAATGTGAGGGCAAGCGTCACCGGGATTGCAACGGCCACAACACCGGACTCCCGAAGAGAAAGACCGAGTGCGACGAGAAGAATCACCGCAATTGTTGCAACAACAAGATGCAATAAAAGATCATCAGCTTTTTCATTGGCCGTATGACCATAATTTCTGGTCACAGTCCAGTGAATATCAGAAGGAATCTTTCTTGCCGAGAGATCTTTCATCTTCTCGAGAATCTTGCCGGAAACAAGAACAGCATTGATTCCTTTTTTCTTGGCGACCGCAACAGTCACCGCGGTTTGGTCTCCCGCCTCGGGGGAAGTTGGTGGATGGCCGATCCAGACATAACTGTCAAGCGGACCGGGACCATCGGTCACCGTTGCAACCTGGGACAGATGAATGCTTTTTCCGTTCTGAACGGAAACGACCAGGTTCCGAAGCTGGGAAACCTTTGTCAGGGAACCGGAAAGCGCTACCTGATAGGAAATATTGTTCCGGTCAAAGCTTCCGAGATCGATACTCCTGTTCGACCGCCAGATCGCAGAGGAGATATCAAGAGCGGTCAAATGGTGTGCCGTCAGAGCGGAGGGACTCAGGACAACCCTGACAGTGCGCATTCTTCCACCAATGACCGTGACTTGCCCCGTTCCCGGGATTCTTTTGAAACTCGATGCAACTTCCTCCGCAAGACGACGCAGGACCGCATCGGACTCGCTTCCCGAATACAATGTCACCGCCATGACAGGCACATCATTGATATCCATCGGCTTGACAACCACAGGGCCCGTGTCCCTGGGAAGATATCCCCGGCTCTTCATGACTTCGCTGTATATCTTGACCAGGCTCCTCCCCATAGGCTCGCCGACATGAAAGCGAACAGTCACGACAGCCGTTCCGCTTTCGGAGCGGGAGTAGACGGCCTTGACTCCCTTGATGCGGGAAAGATGACGCTCAAGCGGTGCCACGATGTGGCGGGCCATCTCCGTTGCGGACATTCCCGGATCCGAAACAAAAAGATCCATCATGGGAACCTTGATCTGGGGATCCTCCTCCCTTGGTGTTTTCATAATCGCCAGGCCACCAAGAGCAAGAGAAATCAGGATCAGGACCGGTGTCAGCGGAGAATCGATGAACGTGCGGGAAAGCCATCCCGCGAATCCAGATCCATGTTTCTGGCTGTCCAACATCAGCTTTCTCCCAACACGTGGACAGGACTCTGATTCATCAGCTCTCCATCATGAAAGGTGACAACCTTCTCTCCGGGATTAAGCCCCGACAGCACCTCTACAAAAGGACCACCATGGGCAGGAGAAGCTTTCAGATGACCGGTCCTGATGAACCGAAGTTCCGCCATTCCGTTTTCGACGACAAAAACTTCCCGGATTCCGTCGTGATCAATCACGGCACTTTTCGGGACAAGAGCACCGGACTCCTTGCCGGAGGGCAACAGGAGCACCCCATAAGAACCCGGACGCAACCCGGGAACACCACCGAGATCCGCCCTCAGGAGGACAGTATGGGTTCCCGGGTCGGATCTCGGCGAGACCGAATGGACCGTCGCCGGTAAATCCCTTGTCGTTCCATTGACCTTGACCCTGAAGGCAAGACGCGTCCCGGGCACCATATCACCTGCAAGATGCTCTGGAATATTGGCCGTAACCCGGAGATTCCCCTCCCTCAGGACTTCAGCAAGAAGAAAACCGGGGCTGACAACATCCCCGACCCTGACGTTCCGGAGAGCCACCCTGCCGGAAAAGGGAGCGGTAATGCGAGTCATCGACAACGCATTTTTTGCTGCAGAGTAGTCTGCGGATGCCATCAGGTCCCGGGCCCTGGCCTCATCCCATTCCTGCCTTGAAGCCTCTTTTTTCTGATAGAGGGCATCCACTCTCAAGAATCGCCCATGGGCATCATCAAAGCGGGCACGGGCCGCAGCCACCCTGTCGGAAACGGCCCGCCCGGAGAGCTTGAGCAGAAGATCTCCCTTGCGAACCAGCTGGCCTGTCCGAACACGGACAGACTCGACCCTTGCCTGAACCCTGCTGTTGATCCTGGCATCTTTTTCACCTTCGACAACACCGGAAACCCTGGACAAATGAGTGGCACCTCCATGTGTGACCTCCGAGACACGGACATTGACAGAAGGGAGGATCTTGTTTTCCGGAGGTCTGGACGACTCATGACAAGAAGACTCCAGACACAGGAGAGACACTCCAATAACACCCGTAAAAGACGTCTTTTTCCATAGTGCTATCAACTTTTCCATCATAAAACCTTTCATTTTCCAGAAACCTCCATCGCTCCCGGAACCATCCCCCTGTTGCCCAGCTCCCCTGTTGCCAGCAAAAGATCAACCCCCGCATCCATAAGTGCAGTCTTGTCCGAAAGCCATGCAAGCCTGGCATTGGCCAGACGAACCTCCGCTTCGAGAAGTTTGACCGGGGGATCAATCCCCTGGGTCACCCGATCTTTTTCCACTTGTTCCTCTTCCGAACGGATGCTGACCTTCTGGCTGTCAAACTCAAGCGTCGACTCCAGCACTCTGGCATCACTCCGGGCCTTCTCCACCTCGTAAACGATTTTTGACTTCAGATCCTGCCTGGAATAGAGGGCCTGACGAAGCCTTGCATGAGACCTTTCACTTTCCTCCTTGTCGGAGAGCCCATTCAGGATCGACCAGCTTAGCGTCCCCATGACCGTGTAGTCCTGCTTTCCCCAGGTATTGATTCCCTGCGCATATTCATTAAAAATTCCCTGCGCAGACAGCGCCGGCCAAAACCCTGAATGCGCTGCGGAGAGCTGGCTCGAACCACTTTTCACTTCCAGAACGCTGGCCTGATAGTCCGGGCGGTGAGAAAGGGCCTCTGAAGAAACAGCCTGATTTTTCGCCGTCGAGTAACGATCGATAACAGAACGGGCCCACCTTACCCCTCCGGGAGGAAGACTGAAGCGCTCCCTGGACAATGCGTCCCGAAGGTTTCCAGATGGAATACCCATCAGTCTCGCAAGTTTCATCTTGTTCACTTCCACAGCTTTTTTCGCCCTGAAATAGGACAGTTCGACGGACTGGGATTCGAGCTTTGCCTCATCGAACATCGTCTTGTCGATTCCGCCCTCCTTGTAGGACTCGGAAGCCCGGGCAAGAGAGGACTGCACTGCCGCACGCTCCCGGTCAATCACTTCAAGATTTTTCTCCGAAACAACCACATTGAAATAAGCCTTCGTGACATTGGAGATCAGTTCTTCCCGGGTTCTTTCAACCTGCAGGTTCGCTGCCTGCTCCCCTTTCGTGGATGCCTGGTAGGTAAAATATCGCCTGCCACCCTGAAAAACCGTCTCGGAAACAACCGCCGCAAAACCGAACGCTTGGGTAACCGAAGGGTTGTTCAGCTCATTGACATTCGAAAGCTGCCCCGCCTGAACAACCCCCTCATTGAGCAGAAGGCCGAAAGCGTTCAGGGGGTTGGTCGTACTGATGGCCGACTCGCTTACAGACATTGCCGGAAGCCATGCTCCCATTGCCTGAATCTTTCTGGCATGCATGATCGCGCCCGACAGGCTTGATTCGAGAAGGGACGGGTTTTTGGAAAGGGCCTGGGAGACGGCCTCCGACAAAGTCAGGGCACTGGCCCCGGAGGCTTTCCAGAAGACCCCAAAAAACAGCATGCAGAGAAGGAATCGGGAAAAGGGCAAAGACCACCTTCCGGCAAAACGGATTTCAGGATTCATGGCAAAACAGCTCCTCCATCAGACGCATAAACTCCATGACTCTCGGATTGGCAATCCGGTAAAAAACCTGATGTCCCTCGCGGACAGAGTCGATGATCCCCCTGTCTTTCAGGAGGGCAAGGTGCTGGGAAAGATTGGACTGACTCACTCCGACAAGTCCTGCAAGATCGTTCACGCTCCTCTCCCCTTCCGCAAGAATGGCAATCACCGAAAGACGCGCTGGATGCCCAAGGATCCGTAGACATCTGGCTCCCTTTACAGCCTTTCCCGGAGGGATTTTTCCTGTCATCATTTTTCTCTCCTCAACTCTCATAATATTATAATGTTATAATATTATGACCATGTCAAGTTAGAACCATGTCAAGAATGACAAAGACATTAGTGCCGCAAGTCTTGTGGTAAGCCCCCGAACCTCCGCGACACCCATTTTTCAGGTTCGGCGGTGGAAGCAGCCGTCACTTTCAGTTCATGAAGGATGAAATCTTCTTGTCATGGAATGGCCAAAAGGGGAAAGCTGCCTTAAAAAAAGGATAAAAAAGGGAACACACTGACGCTCTCCGCCGGCAAAAATCAGGCTTTTTCCAATTTTCCACGCATTATCGAATGAAAGAGAGCATCTTTTTGAAGGGCTCCATAAAGAGCAAGAAGGGAGTCTTTCTGCAAAAGCAGGTGGCGGGAATAATACCTGGTGGCATTTTTATTTTTTTCTCGGATTCTCCTGAAAACTTCCCGAACAAGGTCCACCGACTCCCTGTGGGTCGAGGAAAGTCGTTCGAATGTCGGGATATCGCCGTAAAGGGAAACGCCTTCATTGCTGTACCAGCCCTCAACAGGTGATCGTTCCAACCCTTCTTCCTCAGGTATGGAGGAGAAAGAATCATCCACTTTTTCAGCCATGGAAATAATCTTTTGTATCCAGGACAGATGCGATATCTGGGTCAGAAGTATAGACAGCTCGGCAATATTCGAGCCAGGCAGGACTCCTTCGGAGTGGTCCCTTTCCAGCCAGAGAGATCTCCAATCAATAAACTCCTCAGGCGGAAGCGGTTTCGAAATGGCATATCCCTGGGCCATCTCACATCCCATCGCCATCAACATCGGACTGTAGGACATCTTTTCCATGCCTTCCGCTACCACATTGCGGCCAAAAATCCTTGCCAGGCTGGAGATGCTTTCGATAATGGCAAGATTTTCCCTGTTCTCAAGCATGCTGATCACAAAACTCTGGTCTATTTTCAGCGTATCGAACGGGATTTTCTTAAGATAGGAAAGAGAGGAATACCCTGTCCCGAAATCATCGATGGAAAGACTGACCCCCAGCCCATGGAGCGAATCAAGAACTTCCCGAAGGTTTGGAAAGTCCTCCGCAGAAGTCGTCTCGAGAATTTCTATCTCTAAAAGGTGTGGAGGAACATCCGGATAACGGGCCATAAGCCTCAGTATTTTTTTATAAAAATCAGGCTGTTTCATCTGCATGAGATCGACATTGACGCTGACCGGGATCAGGATCCCCTGGGACTTCCATCTGGAAAGGCATGAAAAGACTGATTCAAAAACGAAATCTCCAAGAGAAACAATCAACTCCGTCCCCATAATCTCCGTCAGGAAATCTCCGGGAAACAGGAACCCCCTTCTGGGGTGTCTCCAGCGAACAAGCGCCTCGACAGACATGATCTCATGGGTACGAAGACTGATAATCGGTTGATAGTGGAGGCAGAGCTCGTTGTTTTTGATCGCATTTTTAAAGTCGGCACGAACGTTCTGCCTGCTGGTTTCCCTGTCGTCCATTTCATTGTTGTAGAAATGAAACCTCTTCGCTCCGGACGCCTTGGCCTGATACATGGCCCTGTCAGCCTTCCGGACGAGATCGGACTCGCTACGCCCGTCAAGAGGATAAAGGCTGATTCCCATCGAAAAATCGATTTCAAGAAGAGTGGATTCGACAGTATAGGGACGACATAAATATTTCCTGATCTTTCTCGCCATATGGGCGACGTAGCTGAAGTTTGCGAGATTGTTCAGAATGATCGCGAATTCGTCCCCGCCCATTCGGGCAACGGTATCCACTTTCCGGACAACGCGCCGGATCCGGTCGGAGACCTGCCTAAGCAGGTGATCCCCGGCCAAATGACCATACGTGTCGTTGATCTTCTTGAAATTGTCCAGATCAAAAAAAATAACAGCAAACTTTTGTGCCGCCCGTTCGCTCCAGGCAATCGAGTGCAGCAGGTGTTCATGAAAATGCTTGCGGTTTGACAGTCCGGTCAGGGGATCATGATAGGCCATATAAAAAAGCTTCGAGTCCATCTCTTTTCGCTTGATGGCATAGAAGATAGACCGGATCAGGATATGCCCATTGAATGTTCCCTTGACCAGAAAGTCCTGCGCACCAACCTGAAGGGCCGTCACCGCAAGCTGTTCATCTTCCTGGGAAGACAGGACGATAATCGGAGTCTCCTCGCAGACTTCATGGATATTCCGAAGCGTTTCAAGACCATTGCTGTCGGGAAGTCCCAGATCGAGTAAAATCGCATCGACAGACATTTCATCCAGAAGACCGCCGGCCCGGGAAATCCGATTGACAGAAAAAAGCTGTATCCTGTCTTCGCTCGCAGAGCGAAGCATTTCCTGCACAAGAAGAACATCTCCGGGATTATCCTCGACAACGAGAACCTTGAGAGACTTTTCAATCACCGGTCACCGTTCCAGGATGTCGGGGCTGGGAAGCTTTACGATTGTCAGCCAGAACGTTTCGATGGACTGGACAACTTTGATGAACTGGTCAAGATCCACCGGCTTCGTCACATAGCAGTTCACGTGAAGGTCATAGGTTTTAAGGATATCCTGCTCTGCTTCCGAGGAAGTGATCACGACCACCGGTATTCGCCTGAGATCCGGATCAGCCTTGATCCTTGAAAGGACCTCACGCCCATCCATTCTGGGAAGATTCAGGTCAAGAAGAATAATGTCAGGCCTCTGGGCATTCTCGTAGGGAGGATTCCGGTGAAGGAAATCCATGGCGGCAAAGCCATCTCCCAGAACATTGAGATTGTTCCTGACCTTGCTGTCTGTTAATGCCTCTTTGGTCAGTCGCACATCACCCGGATTGTCCTCCACAAGCAGAAATTCTACCGGTCTTCCCATCTCTTCAATTCTGATCATCGCACATCCTTCTTCATTGCTCCGGCACCGACCTCCGGATATTGCTACCCCTCCCCGAATGACCGGAGCGTAAAATGGAACACAGACCCTTCTCCCGGACGGGATTCCACCCGGATTGTCCCGCCATGTCGTTCGATAATCCGCTTGCACATGGCAAGCCCTATACCCGTTCCGGGATATTCTTCCTTGGTGTGAAGGCGCTGGAAAATCACAAAAATTCTCTCGTAAAACTGTGGCGCGATTCCAATTCCATTGTCACAAACTGAAAAAAGCCAAAATTTTCCATCCCGGCGAGCAGATATTCTCACAACCGGAGCCCTGTCGGGGGAGCGAAACTTGATGGCGTTTCCCACCAGATTCTGGAACAGCTGCATCAGCTGGACCGGATCTCCAAGAATAACAGGCAGGTCTTCCGCTTCAATTTGTCCACCGCATTCAGAGATGGCCATCTTCAAGTTTTCCAGGGCATTCTGAAGAGCCACACGGGATTCGCAGGGAACAAGCTCCTTTCCCATGGAATCGACCCTCGAATAAGACAGAAGCGCGTTGATCAGGGACTGCATCCTGATCGCACCATCAACGGCATAGTGAATGAACTCATCGGCCTCATCCGACAATTTCCCCTTGTATCGACGGGCGAGGAGCTGCGTATAGCTTGTCACCATGCGAAGAGGTTCCTGAAGATCATGGGAGGCAACATAGGCAAACTGTTCGAGATCGCGATTGGACCGGAGGAGATCTTTTGTCTTCTGGAGGAGTTCATCCTGCATTTTCTGCTCCTGGGTCCTGTCCCTGAACTCCAGGATATACATGGATTCCTCCGATGGATGGCGGCGAAAAACATTAACCGTAGCCCAGACAGGAAAGAGGCTGCCATTTTTGTGCCGCAGAAAAAGGGATCCCTCCCAATGGCCCTCCTCCATGGCGACTTTCCCGATCTCGCCGGTGAAAAGAGAAGACAGCCCCTGCTCTTTCCCGAGAAACTCCTCAAGAGATCTTCCAGCAAGCTCCTCCGGACTCCATCCGATAACTTTTTCAGAGGTCTGGTTGGCGTGAGAAACAGACCATTGTCCGTCCAGAATCCAGACAGCCTCCACATTCTTTTCAAAAACACGGGACAGCACATCCATGCGCTCCCGTTCCGCCATGAAATAGGAGTCCATGACAAGGCCAGAGTCAAAGAAGACAATTTTCAGGAGGATCTCGGGAAGAGCAGGATTATTGACGCACGGAGAAGCGGGATCGGCCCTGAGGAGAGCATTGGCCCACTCCAGAAAAAGCGCAAAGGAAGACTGGACCCACTCAGGACCCAGACCAATCACCTGGTGGATAATCCCCACAGCAAGGCGGTTGTGGACATAACCCTGATCATAGGGCCCGGAGACCAGTTCGACAAAATACTCGGCATGCCTTGCCCTGAGCCATGCCTGGGAGTGTGTTTTTTCCAGGATCACCCGGCTGTCGGGAAAAGAATTGATGCGATCATGAAGAATCTGCACGAACTCCGGACCATGCTCCCTGAAGAACGGAACAAGAGCCCGGACAGCGACCTCTTCTTCCGGAGCAATCCGGAGAAAGTCTTTCCTTCGCTGGATTCCCTCTGCGGAAAGATCAAGTCTCCGGGCCATCTCCCGGGCTTTTTCAAGGGACCCGCCCATCTTCAAGAGCAACGCACCCGGACCACTCTGGCCTGTATTTCATCCATGAAGGAACGCCTCTTCCCCGCTCCTGCAAAAACACTTATCCGCAACAATGATCTCCGGCGAAGGGATCCGCAACAAGTTGTCATCCCATCTCTACAGACAGGCGCACCGTACGCCATCATGATGGATCATACCGGCTTGAAAATGCAATATTCCCCTAAAAATATAAAAAAGAGAAGCAAACCAGAGAGATGGCAAAGAACACAACAACGATTCTTCTGTTCCGAAGCGAACCCGGACCATTCTCCATCCGGGCCCTATCAGCGAGCCTCCTCTCCTCCTGTGCCTATCTTGAGACAATGGAGCAGGATATAGGCTTCCGGAAGTCCACAGGCGAGCCGCAGGGAACAGGCACCGCCTTATTCTGAAAGGGAAATTTGATTTTTTTAGCTGATCGTGCTTCATTAGTCTGATAAAAAGGAGTTGCCCGGCCGCCACTCAGGAACGAGTGACGGGAACTGGCGGCGTGGCACAAATAACGGGACGAAACAGACAGCACAGCACTATCGCTGATAACAGTCAGGACAGACACTTGGCATTT
The DNA here is from genome assembly GCA_021816465.1 of Nitrospirota bacterium. Taxonomy (GTDB): domain Bacteria; phylum Nitrospirota; class Leptospirillia; order Leptospirillales; family Leptospirillaceae; genus Leptospirillum. Next base: position 13,245 of record JAKAYF010000021.1, on the reverse strand, counting down.
GCAGGACAACAAAAAAAGGGGATGGGGCTTCTCATTCTTTTTCTATTTCTCGGGGCAGCATTCGGATCCATCCTGACTGCCGTATTTAACCTTTTTCTGCCTTCCGGACCGCTCGCGGACATCTTCCTGACCCATGTCACAGTCGGGTCAAGCGGGCCTCTCACGTTGAAGCTTGTTCTCCTGGACATCACCATCGGCACAAGCGTTCACATCAACCTGCTCAACCTTCTCGGCATGGTTCTCGGATACTATATCTACAGGAACTCCTGAAAGGCCTGCTATCCCTTCTTCTTTGAACGCCCGGGCTTTCCGGCAATTTTGATCCCACGGCCGTCAACGTCCTTTCCGCGACTTTTCAGGACATCGCGAAAATATGCTGCGCGCTCAAAGTCCAGGGATGCGGCCGCCGACTCCATCAGCTTGCGAATGTCAGCATCGGACAGTTGTCCGTCGACATCCTTTTCCTTTTTCTCCTCGGCAAAGGTCATCGGTTGCGTATAATCCCCCTCTGAAACCGCATAAAGGCTCTCCGGGATATTTTTGATGATCCCCTGGGGAGAGATGCCGTGCTCCTTGTTGTAGGCGATCTGCACACGCCGGCGCCTCTCCGTTTCATCCATGGCCTCCTGCATCGATCCCGTCATGGAGTCGCCATAAAAAATGACCCGGCCGCGAATGTTTCTGGCGGCACGTCCCGCCGTCTGGATCAGGGAGCGCCTGGAACGCAAAAAGCCTTCACGGTCGGCATCAAGAATAGCCACAAGCCCTACTTCCGGAAGATCCAGCCCTTCCCGCAAAAGATTGATCCCGACCAGAACGTCAAAAACTCCTTTGCGGAGATCGCGCAAAATCTCCATCCGCTCAAGCGTGTCGATCTCGGAGTGCAGATAGCGGACGCGAATGCCCCTCTCTTCAAGGTATTCAGTAAGATTCTCCGCCATCCTCTTTGTCAGGACAGTCACAAGAACCCGATCTGACAAACCGACGGTCAAATGGATCTCTCCCAGAAGATCCTCGACCTGGGTCTTCGCCGGGCGCACCTCAATGACAGGATCGGTCAAGCCGGTCGGCCTGATAACCTGTTCAACGGTGACCCCTTTGGATTTTTCCAGTTCATAAGGACCAGGGGTTGCTGAAACAAAAATAACCGAAGGCAAAACCGACTCGAACTCCGGAAATGTCATGGGTCTGTTATCAAACGCTGATGGCAAACGAAAACCATATTCCACAAGGCTTTTTTTCCTGGAATGGTCTCCATGGTACATCCCTCCGACCTGGGGAACAGCCACGTGGCTCTCATCGATCAAGACCAGAAAATCCTTCGGGAAATAGTCGAACAAGGTGGGAGGGGGTTCCCCCGGCTTTCTTCCCGACAGGTGTCTTGAGTAGTTCTCGATCCCGTGGCAATATCCCACCTCCCTGATCATTTCCAGATCAAAAAGCGTACGTTGCTCGATCCGTTGCGCTTCAACCAGCTTTCCTTCCTTCCGGAAGAACCTGATCCTGTCGACGAGCTCCTCTTCGATGCTGGAAAGAGCTGCCTCCATCTGGTCCGGAGGGAGAACATAGTGTGTCCCCGGATAAATAATCACCGAGGACATCTGGGAAAGTTCCGCGCCTGTCAGAGGATCGAATTCGCGCAATCGGTCGATCTCGTCACCAAAAAGTTCGATCCGGATAGCCCTGTCCTCATAGGAAGCCGGGATAACATCGATGACATCCCCCCTGACACGGAACGTTCCCCGTTTCAAGTCCATGTCATTTCTCTGGTACTGTATGCCCACAAGCCTTTCGAGAAGCTTCTCCCGCCGGATGACAAGCCCCCGTTCAAGATAAAGATGCATCTTCTTGTATGACTCGGGAGATCCCAGACCATAGATACAGGAAACGGAAGCGACAACCAGTGTGTCCCTCCGGTCAAGAAGGGCGGAAGTTGCCGAATGGCGCATCCGGTCGATCAGTTCATTGATTGCCGAGTCTTTTTCGATAAAAGTGTCCGTAGACGGCAGATAGGCCTCGGGCTGGTAATAGTCATAGTAACTCACGAAATACTCGACCCTGTTCTCCGGGAAAAATGTCTTGAATTCCCGGTAAAGCTGAGCCGCCAGGGTCTTGTTCGGGGCCAGGACGAGCGCCGGCTTGTCAAGCTCGGCAACAACCTTTGCCATGGTAAAGGTCTTTCCCGATCCGGTCACACCCAGAAGCGTCTGGAAATTCCTTCCTTCCCTGACTCCTTTTGAAAGGACCTCTATCGCCCTCCCCTGATCCCCGGAAGGAATGAACCCGGAGGCGATCCTGAATGCGTTGCCTGAATGATGCTCCTCCAAAATCATCCCCTCGGTGCCAAAATCATCATTCCCACGCCAAAAAGAACCAAAACAGCCCCCGCCTTGTCCCATCCATCGGGACTGAAGTGATCAAAAGCCATCGCCCAGAAGATGGAAACAACAATGAAAACCCCTCCATAAGCCGCATAGACTCTCCCGAAAGGTGCCGGAATCTTTGTCGCCGAAATTCCGTACAAGGCGAGAATGATCATCCCCGCTACCCCCTGCCATGGGCTTTGCTGCTCCCTCAACCACCTCCAGACAAGGTAGCCGCCACCCACTTCCAGGATCCCGGAAAGAACGAACCACGGAAGCGTCTGAACAAGGACGCGAAGACCTGACAAGAATCCCATCTTGAATCTTTCTCCCTTTTTGTCGCACTATCTGCCGCAAAGTAAAATCTCCCAGTCCACATTAAAGACCAAAGGAGCATAATGACAGTCGATCCCGTTTGCGGAACAAAAATCCCAACACTGCAGCATTCCTATGCGATACGCATCCACAAGGGGAGAATCCTTTATTTTCACAGTCCCCAGTGCCTTGAAATATTTGAAAAAGACCCGGGCAAGGTCTCCGCGCCTCCGGGAAGACTCTTTACCGTTGGTGTCATGGGCGCCGCATCCGGCGACCTTGAACACAAGCACAGGGAAATTGCCCGACGTCTCGGCAGGGAAATCGCCAATCGCGGATTGGGACTCATCACTGGAGCCTGTCCGGGACTTCCATACGAAGCCGCATCCGGCTTCAAGGAGGTCGGTGGGGTCTCGATCGGCATATCGCCCGCCCTTTCGGAGCAGGAACACATCAACAGATACCAGTCACCAAACGACCTTTTCGATATTATCATTTTTACAGGGTCCGGACTGATGGGGCGCGAGGTCATCAATATCCGCTCAAGCGATCTTGTACTGATCGTCGGAGGCCACTCGGGAACCCTTGGCGAGTTTTCCATCGCCTATGATGAAGGAAAGCTGATCGGAGTTCTGGAAGGTTCCGGAGGAATTACCGAAATCCTTCCAGACATCGTCAAAAAAATCGGCAAGGAAACCGGAAGCCGTCTTCTTTACCACCCGGACCCGGCCATCCTTTTGAACAATCTCATGAACGAGTACACAACCAATCACTTCCGAAGACCATCGGTCCATATCACCGGCTGACATTCCGGGGAAACCTTCGGAATGTCCCGGAATGCTTTCGCGTTATCTCTCCGGAAACAGGGCGGATAATTTTTTCGACAGGCCCTCTCCCTGTTCCGACCAGACCGCCCGGTTAAAATCAATCGACTCGAGCGTCTGTCGAATAGCCCTTTGACCGCCGGTCAGAGGATTTTTCTCAAAAAACTCTTGAATCCTTCCGGCAAAGACCGGATCTTTCCGGTTGTCGCCCATCGAACGAATCAGTCTTGAAAGGGCAAATCCACCGCTGGAGTAACGGCGTGAAAACTCCTGGAACCTCTCCGTGAAAAAGGTCCATGCGTGTTCCCGACCGTAGGGATTGTCAGCGACGGAAGCCACAACCGACACAGTATCCTGGGAGCGGATCCTGTCCGAAAGGCTGTCTTCCAGCAGCAAACAGATTTCCTCAGCCTTTCTCGAAGAGGCAAGACCGGTCAGAAAACGCATTTTCTCCTCCTGATGAGACTCGGTCAATGCCTTCTCCCTGAGAACTCCAAAGGCGTCCGGCAGACGCCCCCCAGCGATGACGGTCCGGAAAACAGCAATTCTTAAATCCGGATGAAGCGAGGAAGGATCCTTCAAAAACGCCAGAAACATCTCTTCGCATCGCGTCAGGACAGACTCATCCCCGGCACGTCCCAGGGCGCCCAGAAGCAGGGAGCGGAGAAGTCTCGTCTGATGGTCCTCTCCGTCTGAAACCACCCATCCAAGACGCTCAAATCCCCCTCGACAGACATCCCTGATGAACATCGCAAACGAACCCCATGCGGGCTCGAAAGCAAGCAGCTGGTCAAGGTAGCAGAGGTGAGCGATGATATCGGCCCAGACAACATAGCTTTCCTGAGTACGAAATACATTCACCGTATCCAGGAAATCCTCGATCCTGGAAATTCCGGCCAGCGCCAGGGAGAACTCGTCATTGACAAATCCAAGGCTTTCCGCGGCGGAAACCCTCCCGGCCGCAATTTCGGAAAGGATTCTTGTTCGCAGGCTTCCCTCGTTTTTCACACGATAAAATCCCCTTCCGCCGACATTAAGGCTGCGGATGGATTCCAGGGGAAAAGGACAGGTTGTTTTCCCTTCGCCAAGAAGGAATGATCTCTCGGACAATCGACCGTTTTCCTCGAGACGGACTCCCATCATAACCTGCCACCTGTCTTTTGATGGGGCGGAAAGAAGTTCCTTCATCCGTTCCGGATGGTTTGCAAATGGCTCCTGAACAGCTAAAAGACCATTCTTTTCCTCCAGACGAACAACCGGATATCCCTTTTTGAGGGTCCAGCTCTCCATGATTGACCGGACATCCTGGCCGGCCTTCCGGCCAAGCGCGTTCCAGAGATCCTGAGTACGAGCATTTCCATAACTGTGACGCTTCAAATAGTCCGACAACCCCTCCCGGAAAACATCTTCGCCCAGATACCCTTCCAGCATTCTGATCAGGGAGCCGCCCTTCGTATAGGAAATGGCATCAAAGATCTCGTTGATCTCATGAGGGTCCCGAACGTCCACCTGGACAGGGTGGGATTCCTCCATTCCGTCCAGGTCGAAGGCTTCGGTCATGTCCTCTGCCTGGAACAGCTCCCACATGCGCCATTCCGGGAAAAGATAGTCAACAGCCTTGACTTCCATCCATGAAGCGAACCCTTCATTGAGCCAAAGGTCATCCCACCAGGCCATCGTTACGAGATCTCCGAACCACTGGTGAGCCATTTCGTGAGCAACCACGATCGCCACCCGTTGTCTCGTCCTCGCAGACGCAACTGCTGGATCAACAAGAAGGGCCGTTTCCCGATAGGTCAATATGCCCCAGTTTTCCATGGCGCCAGCTGCAAAATCAGGAATGGCCAGAAGATCCATCTTGGGAAGAGGGTAAGGAATGCCAAAATAGTTGTTGAACCAGGGAAGAAGGCGCTTTGCCACATCAAGGGCAAAAAGGCACTGGTCCTTTTTGCCCTTTGTCGACCACACGGAAACGAGGGTCCCATCGACCGTCCTGTCACTAACCTCCTCAAAGTCTCCGACGGAAAAATGGAGAAGATAAGTCGACATCCGGGGAGTTTTTGCAAAGGCAATCTCTTTCATTCCGTCTTTCAGAACCTTTTCCCGGATTACCGGCATGTTGGACAAAGCGGCAAGATTTTCCGGAACAGTCAATACGAGAGAAAAAGTCGACTTTGCTGAAGGCTCGTCCCAGCAGGGAAAAACCCTGCGGGCATCCGTAGCCTCGAACTGGGTGGTGACCAGAAGCCGATTTTCCCCGTCAGGCGTTTTGAAATGGCTCTGATACAGCCCTGCGAGAAGGTCATTGACCTTTCCACTGAAAACAATCTCCAGGATAGCTGAGGAACCGGCTTCAAAGAGCCTTTCCGCCTTCAGGACAACACGCTCGTACTCACGGTCCCCGAGGACCCGGAGCGGAGAAGGGTCACCCTTCACAAAGGCCGTTGCATAGTCAATGACCAGATCAACAGAGTTCAGGACAAACTCGGTTGTATCACGGCGGACATCAAGATGGATCCTGACCTCTCCGGAGAAGGTCAGCGCATCCATGTCTATCTTCAGCGCCAGATCGTAATGGGTTGGACGCACATCGAGGGGAAGCTGATAGCAGGACATGTCGGACATCAGGTGAATCCTTTCGGGTTAAGACATGATCAGGTGGAAAGTCCGAGGGAGCGTTCGATCTCCAGGAGGCCCATTGCCCCCACAAGGCGCTGGACGGGAACTCCGTTTTTGAAAAAAACCATCAGAGGGATGCTCCTGGCCTCAAGGCGCTGGGCGGTCACGGGGTTTTCATCGACATTGAGCTTGGCAACAGTAATCCTCCCGTTGTACTTTTTTGCGAGCTGCTCCAATATGGGAGCAACCATCCTGCAGGGCCCGCACCATGGGGCCCAAAGGTCCAGAAGGACCGGAACGGAAGAATCCAGGACGAGAGATTGATAGGTGGCATCGGTTACTGTAACCGGAACCCCTCCCGAAGAGAGGGGAGCCCTGCATGCGCCACAACGTGGTCCTGGACGTCCCGGGTCAACATTGTTCAACACTCCACACACCGGACACTTGACAGGAGTATTCATGCATTCCTCCATAAAGAAAGAAATCGTTCCAAAGCCATGTATACCCGTTCATCATAGCCCCCGGCAGGAAGCACGACAAGGGGTCCGGACGAAAGGATTCCCATGGATGGCTCTCGCGCTGCTCCCTTTCCTTCTTTTCTCTCCAGAAGCCATCCGCCCGGCCTTTGCCGGATCCTTTCTGAACGGATCTCCCGAAATGGGAGAACACTACTCCCCGGCAGAGAATCTTGAAAAAATCGATATTGCAATTCTTAAAAAAGCCAAAAAAACGATCGACATCGCCATGTATGCCTTTACCGACAGAAATCTTTCGGGAGTTCTTCTCGAAGAAGCAGGAAAAGGGATCAGAATCCGGATCTACCGGGACCGGACACAGATCCACGACCATGGCGACCAGAGCAAAAAGCTGTCTGGAAAGCCAGGAATCGAGATCCGGATCAAACGGAATGGAAGAAGCAATATCATGCACTTGAAGTCTTATATCGTCGACGGAAAAATCCTGAGGACAGGGTCTGCCAATTGGTCTCCTCCCGGGGAGGGTGCAGCATGCAGACGGTATTCCTGCGGACACAGACTCCAGCAGGACAACAACCTGTTTCTGACAACAGACCCTAAAATGGCAAGACAGTTCACGAAGGAATTTGACCATCTCTGGCATCGGCCAAACAACATGAAACATCTTCCAAAAGAAACGAGACGCCGAAGGAGATACGACTGAAACGGCCTGTCATCAGCCGCCAGGAAAACCCTACGTCATGGGTTTTCTGTCCGACACCGCTTCGTAAGATTCCTCCGGGATCGATTGACCAGTAAGTTCCGGAACAAAAAACAGCACATATCCTGACAGCATCAGAATCCCGCCTGATACCTGATGGAAGGAAAGGGGCTTCCCCAGAAAAACAATCGCCCCCAAGGCCGTCACAATCGGCTGACCGTTGACAAGAAAGCTGGTTCTGGTGCTTCCCAGGGTGGAAAGGGCCCTGTTCCAGAGAAAATAGGCCAGATAGAGAGCGATCAGGATCGTGTAGAACAGGGCAAAATACACCGCAGGAACGCTTTCGGCAGGAGCGAGAAGCAGTCCTTTCGGATCCGACAGGGCGATCAGGATTCCCCCGATCAGGATCGGAAGAACCGTTACAGTCACCGGCGAAAGCGTCCGGAGAAGCCTCCTGGACCAGAGTGTCTGAAGAACAAAGAGGAAAAGACACAGAGCTCCCCATAAAAGCCCCCTCATCCAGAAGGGGCCAAGCCCGGCAGGTGGACCTCCTCCCACCAGAACGGCCGTCCCCAGAACAACAACCAGCATCCCGCCCCACTGGATTTTTTTATACCGCTCACCTGCACTGATATGGCCAAAAACAGCAAGAAGAAGCGGACCGAGCGACAGGATCAGGGAAATCGTAAGCGGATCCAGAAGGGATACCGCCTTAAAGAAGGATATCTGGTAAGAAATCGTCGAAAGAACGGCCAAAAAGGCCAGTCCCGCCCACTGCCCTCGTGTGAGACCTCTTAGAAGGGAAAAAAGTCTGCTCCCCAGAAGAAACAGAAAAACAGCTCCCCAACCGAAACGCAGCGTCAAAAAATGTCGCGGGGAGAGAATCCTCAGGGGCTCATAAAGAACAACATAGTGAAAACCCCATATCAGAGTCGTCAGGACAACGGCCCAATAGCCTCTGGCAAGAGTAAAAATCCTTTTTTTCACATTCCTCTTTCATGATTCGATATTACTTAAACAGGTCACCTGCCCATTTGCGAAAGGAACAAGTCCGGCACAGGGCAGATAGGGAAAACCGCCTTGTTCACAGGCAAGTTCTGCCGATTTTCCAACAACAACAAATTTGATTATACTTGAGGAACAGCAAGTTCGATCCTGTCTCTTCCCTTTTTGGATAGTCCCTCTGGTCAGATTTTCAAAAATTCTAACAGTTTTCCGTTGAAAGGTTTTGCTCTCGTGAAAAAGACTCGACAGGCCCTTTATTTCCCTCTTCTGCTATCGGCACTTCTGGTATCCCTTGCGCTTCTGTCATCCTGCCAGAGCATCAACGGCGCATCCTCCCCCGGAAGAGACAGGACAAGACTCTCCGGAACAGTCGTCTCGGAAGGACTGCCGATCAACCATACGACGATTTTTCTCAAGGGAAAAGATGTCCGCGACAACAGGGAAATTCTGACAAGATCCGATGGATCGTTTGTGGCAGATGTCCTGCCCGGACATTACCTGATCTCGACGCAACCGGTCGGCTACTGCCCCATCAAGGGAGAGATCATCGTTCCCCGGAGCCCGGGACAGCCGGTGCCCTTGAGGATCGAACTGGTCAGAGTCTCTTTTATCCACTGTGGTCAGGGAACCATCATCCTGTCAGGGAAGACGGTCGACAAAGAGGGCGCTCATCTTAAAAAACCGGCTCTCCTGTCCGGCATCATCAATGGACTCCCCAAAACACCGGGATCATCTCCCGCAACCCTGAGTTTTTTTCTCACGGCAGAGGGCCCGGGAGAAACAACGAGGCAGGTTTCTCTTGACCCGACCGGACGATTCATTGCACCACCCATGGTTGCCGGACGCTATATTCTCGATCTTGTTTTTTCCGGATTCTGTCCTGTCCACCAGACACTCGAACTTCCGGCGGGAGACTCGTACCTGCAGCTGGCCCTGACTCCGTATCAGGAAGGGAAGGCCTGCAAAACACCTCTGGCCCGTCTTGTATTGCCGGATGGGGGCAGTTGAGACAAACAGAATGAAGGATCACGGTTAAGATCTTTACTGATATACGGCATTAATTGACCGATAAGATCTTTACTGATATACAGCATCAATTGACGCTCCCAGTGTTGGATTCTTTTTGCTGTCTTGAACACAGGAGATATCCACACCGCAAGGGGGTAACGCCAATCGCACCTCAGGAGCACAAAAATTGACCAACGACACCCAACCGGCCATTAAAATCACCTCGATATGGGAACCCGGACTTCGGATCTGGCATTGGGCAAATGCCCTTTCCATCCTTCTCCTTCTTGAAACATCCTTTATCTTTGACTGGCACAAGGAGCTGGGACTTTCCAAGGAAACATCCGGGCTTTTCAAGAAAACGCACTGGATTGTCGGTCTTGTCTTCACAGGATTTTTTCTCTACCGATTTTATCTCCTGTTCAGGGGAAAGACTTTCAGCCGTGCGCGCGACCTTCGAATTGCCGAAAAAGGACAATCGGTCATGGAGGTATTGCGCCACGAAATCAGTATCCATAAAACCCCTCCGAGAGACCGGAACGGACAACCGATAGAACCTCCCGAACCAGGCCACAACCGGCTGGGAAGATTTCTCTATGTTCCGCTCCTTTTTATTCTCCTGCCTCTCCAGATCGTGACGGGAGCTCTCTGGGGAAGTCTCAACTGGGGCTACTGGCCGGTACCAGCCCTCCACACTCTGGACCACGCGACCAGAAAATCCATTGATGACCTGCTCTCAAACATTCACAGCACGGGAATGTATATCATTGTCGGAATCGTCGTTCTCCATATAGGCGGGGTCATCATGAGCGAGCTGACCTTTGGAACAAACCTTCTGTCCTCGATGGTTCACGGAAAGAAGAATCTCCCGCCACAGGCTGTAATCGAATATGAAAAGATCCTGGGAGAGGAACAACAGGCAGACTGAAAAACGTTGGTCTGCCAACGCTCTTCCCGAAAGGGACCCCAAGCCATGCATTCTGAAAAGATTCGGACCGGAACCTTATGAAAGGCAACGGGAACCATCATGCATCTGAAATAGCAGAACAGGTGGCGAACAATAACTCAACCCCCATCGTTGTGTGCAAATTTTCGGGATGGGGCAGCCTTGTCACAATTATTCCGCTTCTTGATGCGCTCAAAAATCGTTTTCCGAAATCCGATATTATTCTCCTGACCCATAACAAAAATGAAGAACTTACAAAAATCCTGCCCCAGGTCACAAAAACAATTCTTTTTTCCAAAACGGATATCGCCAACTTTCTGAGATCCCCTTTGTCATTCTGGAAAAAGATTCGCATGCTCCGGATGGTCAAGCCGGGGATTTTTATCGATTTGCAAATCCATACCCACCAGTCGCTCTCGATGCTCCTGTCGCTTTCAAGTGGAGCCCCCATACGGGTAGGACTCAAAAGCACTCCGAACCGGGCAAGGGACCGATTTCTCACACACTCCATCTACTTCAACAGGCACCAGCCTCTCGCCACCGTCTTCCGACAGGTAGGAAACCTTCTTGGTCTTGGGCCATTAACGCAGTCTCCCAGAATCCCCATGATTTTCTCTTCAAAAGAACAGGAACGCGTTCTGGACAAGTTTGACCTGCCTGATCCCCGGCGAAGGCTTCTCATGATCAATCCAAATGCCTCAAGCCTGTCCCACGAACGCCGCTGGCCGAAAACTCACTTCATCACCGTGCTTGAGTCATTTTTCCGGAAATTTCCGGAAACCAATGTCCTTCTTACCGGAAGCCTCGGCGAATACAAATACAACCAGCCAATTTTTGAATTTTTTTCCGCTTCAGGCCGTTCCATCCGAAACGTGGCAGGACAGCTGACGCTCCAGGAAACATCGGCCCTTCTCAAAAAAGCTTCCCTCTTCCTGACAAACGACAGTGGTCCCCTCCACCTGGCACTTGCTCTCGGCACTCCCACCGTTGCCATGTTCGGACCAACCCACCCCGATCTGGTCCTTTACCGTCCCGATCCACCCAAATGCATTTTCCTCTATGAACCGATCTATTGCAGTCCATGTCTGCACCATACCCCGACACCGCCCTGTGCGGGGGACAATAAATGCATTCAGGCCATCTCTCCTGACTCGGTCTTCATTGCAATGGAATCTCTTTTGACTGGCCAGAGGAAATATCCCGGACCACAGGAGTGGCGGTTCAATCCGGCAAGATACTCTCCACAGAATGAGAGTCATGTTCCCGGACTGATCCAGGATTCCCTTGTCAGGATAAAGATCCATTGATTTGAGCGTTCCACCCGTCGTCCGGGACACATCCAGATGGGTCCCCCTGGCCCTTTCTGCGAATCGATTTTTCAGGGGCATCGCCCAGGGACTTCTGGTCGCATGGTTTCTTCCGGATCTTCACCGTCTGGGGTGGTCCCCTGTTTTTGCCGGGCTTGCCCTTTCATCGGGACTTCTTTTTGATTTTCTCCTGACTCTGGCGATCGGCCGAATGGCTGATCGAATAAAAGGCATCCCCATTCTCCTGTCGGGGGAGATCGTCACCATGACGCCATGCCTGTTTTTTCTGTGGTACCCCCACCCCGTGTTCCTCTGGATCGCCGCCGCTCTGTCAGGACTTGGGCAACGTTCAAACGGATCCCCCGGGCCATTTACTCCAGCTGAACAGACAGCTCTCCTCAGAACAACCGATATAAGCCGTTTTTTCCCAAGCGTCAGCAACAACCTTGCCTCGGGGCTTCTGGGAATGGGATCAGGCGCCCTGGCAGGGGCAGCATTTTCCCATGGCCGGGATCTTCTTCCCTCCGCAAATCTCAGGGACCTTCTCCTGATCATGGTCTTCTCCTCCCTCTTGAATATGGCTCTGCTCCTCAAGGCGGCCCGCTTCGAAAAAAGCCCGGGGCATGGGGAAACCGGGGAGACAGGAGGGGATCCGCTCCTTCCTGCTGAGAAGAAAAACCTTTTTGTGCTTGCCATGTCGAATGCCCTTTTCGGCCTTTCCATGGGGATTACAGACCCATCAATCTCATACTGGTTCATGATCAGATTCCAGATGGGACCTCAAACAGTCTCCCTTGTTCTGGGAATTTCCTTCCTTTCCGCAGCCTTTTTTTCCTTCCTTCTCGCAAAAAACCGGCCTCACACACATCTGTTCCGGGCAACGATCCTCCTCCAGATCATAGCTGTCATATCCCTTTTCCTCATGCCCCTGCCAGCATCCTTTGCGTGGGCCTGTCTTCTCTTCACGCTCCGATTTGCCTGTCTCCGGGGTCCGGGGGGAATCCGGCAGGCTCTTGCGGGAACACTGGTAAGACGGCAACATGCCGGATGGGCACAGAGCATTCATCTCTCATCCCTTGGAATCGCGGCGGTGTTCGGTCCTGCACTGGCAGGTTTCTTCTGGAAGAAAGGAATGACCAACACCCCTCTTTTTCTGGGGGCGTTATGCGGACTGCTCTCCCTGATCCTTTTTTTCTTTCTCTACCGGAAATCAATGACAGGTGCCTCCATCCCCCCTCCACCCGATTGAGCGTTCCATCTTGCCCACAGAATAATGAACGTAGGATAATTTTGGTCGGGCTCTTGAAACCATCAACAAAAATCTGACAAAAAGGAGTCAATCTTGCCGCACACCCAAAGCTTCCGCGTTTCCGGAATGACCTGCCAGAATTGCGTTCGACATGTGACGAAAGCTCTTCTCAGCCAGAAGGGGGTTACACGCGCCGATGTGTCTCTTGAAAAGGGAATGGCCGAGATCGAGTCCACATCTCCTGTTGATTTCACAGTCCTTCGCGAAGCCCTTAAGGAAGAAGGCTACGAGGCGTCAAAAGACGATGATGGAGAACCACCTCCAAAAGCCCGCGCCCCATCCCCCCAGCCGCCAGAATCTCCGGCTCTTCCGGAACAACAGCTCCTGGCGCAAAGGGAAAAGACCGAAGCTCCCCCGATCGCCAAAGAAGCGC
>JAKAYF010000020.1 GCA_021816465.1 Nitrospirota bacterium | reverse complement strand
GAATGAATTCCATGCGGGGTGAACTTGCCCATCTCCTAGCAATGGAACGGAAGTTAAAGAAAAATGATACACGCATTCAGATAAAAAAAAGACACTTGCTGCATCTGATCCAGCATCTTGAGGCAGCCTCTTCCCGCTACAAAACCCGTTTCCACGCCCTTAAACGTCTGCACCTCAGGGCAGGGAGCCTCAGATGGCCACTCAGAGGGGAGATTGTTGAAGCCTTTGGTCGCTTCCATGACGGAATTGATATTGGTGTTCACCAAGGGGAGAAAATTCACGCCTCCGGTGATGGGCAGGTGATCTTTGCCCGCCACTACACAGGGTATGGCCAAATGGTAATCATTGATCACGGAAATCATATCTATTCTCTTTACGGTCATCTTGGACGAATTGCAGTGAAGAAGGGAGAGCTGGTGAATAAGGGCCATGTTATCGGCTATGCGGGAGGTGGCGGATCCCACGGGAGGGATACACTCTTTTTTGGTCTGACTCATGGTGGAAACCCCGTTAATCCTGTTCCATACCTTTCAAGATAATCACTTTTCTTCTTAACTCCCTTGCCCATTGGGCAATAGGGTGATAATCTGAAAAGAGTCAGTTCTGGAATTATTAAAAATGGCACTTCCTCTTTTTCTTCTGTAGTATCCATTTCTGCTGGGATTTTTTGTTGCTGGTCACCAGATCCTTGGTAATGATGGGATGTTGAGGTCAAGTGAGATTGTCTCCGGTAGATCATATGGAGGTGTGTTGAGAGATGGGGAAAAACCATGAAACCCTATAAAAGAAGGATCGTGATAGAAAATGTGGAAGATGGTCATGAAAACCAGTAGGGTTTTTCTCGTTCTGGCAATTGGCATTCTTGTCGGTGGTGTCGGCCATGCTGTTTTTGCGGATGGTGGGACAGATAAATCATTGAAGGTCCTGTCGATGGTCTATTCCCTGATCCAGAAGGATTACGTGGATCCCCTCTCGGGAAAGCCGGTTTTGACCTCTGCGATCAAGGGAATGGTCGCATCACTTGATCCCCATTCCGAGTATATGACTCCACAAGAATATCATGAGCTTGAAATTGATACGAAAGGTCAGTTTGGCGGAGTTGGTATCAAGATCACGACAAGGGGGACAAAGATCATTGTCCAGTCCCCGATTCCAAATGCTCCGGCGGAACGAGCTGGCATCAAGGCAGGCGATGAAATTGTCAAGGTCAACGGCTTGTCGACGGAAAAGCTGGGTCTGGCCCAGTCGGTTCACTTGATGCGTGGACGGGTTGGAACTGCCGTTACATTGACAATCCGGAGAAAAGGTGTCTTTGAGGCCAGGGACTTCAACGTTGTGCGGGAAGTAATCCAGATTCATACGGTCAAGGCAAAAATGATATCTCCGACCATCGGATACATCCTTGACCGGGAGTTTTCGGAAAACAATGCCCGGGACATGGGAAAAGCCATTGTCGAACTGAGGAGTCAGGGCATGAAGGCCCTGATCATCGATCTCAGGAATAATCCTGGTGGTTTGCTTAACGATGCGGTTGACTCTGCGTCTCTTTTTCTTCCGGAACACAAGGTGGTCGTTTCCATGAAAGGCCGTCGACAGTTCCATGCATTCCATGCCAGAAATGAAAAACCATTTGAACATTTTCCTATTGTCGTTCTTGTAAATACCGAGTCTGCGTCGGCAGCGGAAATTCTCTCCGGAGCGCTCCAGGACTACCATCGGGCAACGATCCTCGGAACCCAAAGCTTTGGAAAGGGCTCTGTCCAGACTATTCTGCCCCTGTTTGATGGCTCTGCCTTGCGTTTGACCACGGCCCGCTACTTCACTCCCTCCGGTCGTTCGATTCAGGACTATGGAATTACTCCGGATGTTATCGTCAAGGAGGTTATTCCCAAAGGGATGAAATCGATCAAGGTTCCAAGAGAAGTGGACCTGAAGCATCACTTCCTGAATCCTGACGGGGCGGAGGCAACGATCCATATCCCCAAATCCAATGTCCAGTATCACTTGCCTCTGGGCAGGATTCCAATGAAGGATGATACCCAGGTTCAGGCGGCAATACGCATTCTGGACAAGGATCTTCTGGCATCACGCTAGCCTTGTTGTTCTCTGTCATGGGAAGGGAGGAAACAGATGTTTCCTCCCTTTTTTATTTTTAGCGGAACGATTCGTGTGCTCAGGCGAGAGGAGTGGTAAAGCTCCTCTTGCAAAGGAAATGGAGCTCTGGTATTCTATTATCACTCATGAGGGGTGAGTGCTAATCACCACAAGAGAAGCGTTATTCATCTTAAAGGAGGAGTGTCAATGAAGTTCAAGCCGTTGAAAGATCGCGTGTTCGTTAGCTATTCCGAGGAGGCCGAGAAAACACAGGGTGGTCTTTATATCCCTGATGCGGCAAAAGAGAAGCCCCAAAAAGGCAAGGTCGAAGGAATCGGCGACGAAGTGAAGTCGGTCAAGGTTGGCGAAGTTGTTCTTTTCGATAAATATTCCGGTTCAAAGATTACGATGGAAGGGACTGAGTATCTGATCCTTAAGGAAGAGGATATCCTCGGGGTCTTGACTGCCTGATCCCTTTTGCGGATTGGTCCTGTTTTCTTTCTTCGTCATTCTTTCTGTATCTAAATGATATCTAACTTTTCAGGAGGTTTTGTTAAATGGCAAAGCAGATGAGCTACAGTGAAAGCGCTCGTTCCTCGATTCTTCGTGGTGTGACCGCTTTGGCCGATGCGGTTAAGGTAACGTTGGGACCAAAGGGCAGAAATGCTGTTATTGAGAAGAAGTTTGGCGCCCCTACCATTACAAAGGATGGCGTGACCGTAGCCAAGGAGATCGAACTTAAGGATCCCTTTGAAAATATGGGTGCTCAGCTTGTAAAGGAAGTTGCGTCCAAAACAAGCGATATCGCTGGCGATGGAACCACAACAGCTACTGTTCTGGCTCACGCAATCTATCGCGAAGGCGTCAAGAACGTTACTGCTGGTGCCAATTCGATGGACCTGAAGCGGGGGATTGATCTTGCTGTTCAGGCTGTTATCGCAGAACTGAAGAAAATGTCCAAGCCGTGCCAGGACAAGAAGGAAATTGCCCAGATTGCAACCATTTCAGCCAATAATGATCCTGAAATTGGCCGCTTGATCGCAGATGCAATGGACAAAGTCGGCAAGGACGGCGTTATCACTGTTGAAGAAGCAAAGAGCATGACGACATCTCTTGATGTTGTTGAAGGTATGCAGTTTGACAGGGGCTATACCTCCCCCTACTTCATCACTGATCAGGATCGGATGGAAGTGAGTCTTGAAAATCCATACATCCTGATTCATGAGAAAAAAATCAGCAGCATGAAGGATCTTCTCCCGATCCTCGAGCAGACCGCCAAGATGGGCAAGCCAATCCTGATCATTGCAGAAGAAGTTGAAGGCGAGGCACTTGCAACGCTCGTTGTGAACAAGCTTCGTGGCACACTTCAGGTTGCCGCAGTCAAGGCCCCTGGTTTTGGTGATCGCAGAAAGGCCATGCTTGAAGATATCGCAGCACTGACCGGTGGTACAATGATTGCCGAAGATCTTGGCATCAAGCTCGAGAGCATCAAGCTCACCGATCTCGGCCGTGCAAAGAGAGTGACCATCGACAAGGATAATACAACCATCGTCGAAGGTGCTGGAGAGCACTCCAAGATTCAGGCTCGTGTAAAGCAGATCAAAAATCAGATTGAAGAGTCCACTTCTGACTATGATCGCGAAAAGCTTCAAGAGCGTCTTGCCAAAATTGTTGGTGGCGTTGCCGTTATCAATGTCGGTGCCGCAACAGAAACTGAAATGAAAGAGAAGAAAGCCCGTGTTGAAGATGCCCTTCATGCAACCAAGGCAGCCGTGGAAGAGGGTATTGTCCCGGGCGGCGGCGTTGCACTTCTTCGTTCGATCGAGGCATTGAACTCCGTTCAGGCCAGTGGTGACCAGATGATCGGTGTCAACATTATCCGGCGTGCTCTTGAAGAGCCTCTTCGCCAGATTTCCCAGAACGCAGGGCTTGAGGGTTCCGTTGTTGTTCAGCGTGTCCGCTCTGAGAAGGGAATGATGGGATTTGATGCAGCTTCAGAGACCTACGTTGACATGATTCAGGCCGGTATCATTGACCCGACAAAGGTTACCAGGTCAGCACTTCAAAATGCGGCATCTGTTTCAAGCCTGATGCTGACAACAGAAGTCATGATTGCTGATATTCCGGAAAAAGAGCCCAAGGCACCTGCAATGCCAGGTGGCGGCATGGGTGACATGTATTAATTTCCAGGCGGTTACAATGTCTGGATCTCCGTTCCTGAAAAGAGGAAGACAGAAATGTCTTCCTCTTTTTTTTACGGCAGAACATACTTCTGTCCGGACAAACATCTCTTTCTTTCGGGATCAAGTGGCATTGTGGCATTCATCCCCCTCTTGGCAAAGAACGCCTAAGAGGGGGTATTCTGCCTTGAGTACTGATAAAAAAGGATTGGGACCATAACCCATTCCTGAATGTTTTGAGACTTGCTCCGGAGTCTTGGGGGTGCTCCCGGATCCATCCGTGGGGAGCAGTCACGAGAGAGATTTTTGTTTGACAGTCCCGTGATTCGCCCCATACAATAGGGGGATAGGTGATTGCTCGCGATTTCCTTAGAGATTTCTTAACATGGTGCAGGCTTTCTGAAAATGGAGAGGTTTTCCTGTCGGAAACTTCTTGTCGTTGATCAGGGTCGGCGTTTTTTTTACGCAGCAAGGGAGGATTCATGGCAGGATCGGTAAAAGAGGTTGGTAGTCAGGATTGGGAGAAAGACGTTCTTGGTTCGAAGGGGCTGATGATGGTCGATTTTTGGGCGCCATGGTGCGGTCCTTGTCGTTCGGTTGCTCCAATTGTCGAAGAACTCTCTGTTGAATATGCAGGCAAGGTCCAGTTTGTAAAATTAAATACCGATGACAATCAGGATATCGCTGTCCGCTATCAGGTGATGGGTATCCCAACCTTGATGTTCTTTAAGGATGGGCAGATCGTCGACAAAGTCGTTGGTGCACAAAGCAAGAAAAACTTCAAAGATAAAATCGATACCCTTCTTGCTTCATAACAGGTGTTGATGCCTCAAATAATCGGGTGCTGCTTTTTTCTCGGCACCCGATTATTCCCCTTCCTTATTCCCCAGGGATCTTCTTGATGCTTGAATTTCTCAACATCCGCTCAATTGCAACAATCGATCAGAACATGCTTTCTTTTGGCCCTGCACTGACCGTTGTCACAGGGGAAACAGGGGCGGGAAAATCATTGTTTGTTGATGCGATTGATTTTATTTCTGGCGGAAAACCGAAAGGGTTGAGTATCAGGCCTGGTTATAGTGAGGGAATCGTCGAGGCAGGCTTTTCTCCTTTCGAAACCGTTCCGGACTTTATGAAAGATCTTGTTTCTGAAGATGAGGACATTGTTGTTCGCCGTGTCCTTCTCGAAAACGGAAGGACCCGACAAACGATCAATGGCCATTTTGCCTCGATCGGCCAATTGCAGGAGCTCGGTCGGGTTTTGCTTGATATTGTCGGGCAGGGTGAAGGCTCCCGACTTCTGGACCCGCGTGTTCATCGGAAGATTCTGGACTCCTTTTCAGATGCTGATTTCCTCGTTGAAGAATATGAGCTCATTCGTGCGGAACGAAAGTCGCTTTTGGGTGAGCTTGAATCCCTTCTGGCCGCAGAGCAGGAGCTGCTGTCAGAAAAGGATAGCCTGATGGAAAAAATTGATGACCGCAATCTTCTCTCCCCGGTTGAAGGTGAGTGGTTTGAGCTCGCGGATCTTCTTTCGGCACACCATCATGCCAAAGAACTTGAAACATGCGTGGGGAACATCCTGGATACCGTTTACGATGGCGAAATTTCTGTTCTGGGACAATTGAGGCATCTGGATGCGAGTTTAAGCCGTTTGACCGATTACGATAGTCGTCTTTTGGGGCTCAAAAAGCTTCTGGAAGAGTCGATGGAGTCTTTGCGGGAACTTTCGGGGAATGCCAGAGGCTATCTTTCAGGTCTCGACTTTGACCCGCAAGAGGCGTTGAGGATCGAGTCCAGATTCGATCTGTATCAGCGTTTGTCGAGAAAGTACAGGGTAGAGCCTCAGGATTTATGGGGCTTTTTTTCGACGCTGACTATTCCTCAATCGGACGATATCGAATCTCGGATCGCAACCATTCGATCTAAAATTGCAGCTCTGGAGGATGAGCTTTTTCAGATCTCCTCAATGATCCGGGAAAAGCGAATTGAGGGAGGCCGGAAGCTTGAACCGATGATGAAAGATCGTCTGGCAAAGCTCAAACTGGAAAATGCGATCTTTATCGTTGACCGGATGGACCTTCCCCAGGGAGATTTTCCTCCGGGGGGAGCAGACTCTGTCCGGTTCCTTTTTTCTGCGAATCCGGGGATCCCTCCCAAACCGCTTGACGAGGTCGCTTCAGGCGGTGAAATCTCGAGACTCATTTTGGTTCTGAAATGGATCCTTTCGGACAGGGATGCCCAATCAACGCTTGTTTTTGATGAGGTCGATTCCGGAATTGGCGGAGAGGTCGGAGAGGTTCTGGGGGATCTTCTTTCAGAGATTGCCCGCCATCGGCAAGTTGTGACGATTACCCACCTGCATCAGGTTGCAAGGAAGGGAAATGATCACCTCCTTGTCCAGAAAAATCTCGTTGGTGATGCTGTTCAGTCTTCTATCGTGAAGATCGAAGGAGAGGAACGCGTAGGAGAGATTGCCCGCATGTTGGGAGGGGACACAATGTCCCCCTCGACTCGGCTTCTTGCCAGAGAGCTTTTGCAGGATCGCCTGCCTCAATAGAGTCGATCCGAAAACGATCTGGACTTGCCTATGGATGGTTCCTGATGGTGTTCAGAATCTTTTTCATGTCGGCGCCAAGTCTTTCCAGATCTCCACTCCTCAGGGCGCTGTCCGCATCTTTTTCGAGGGAATGGAGCTCGGCCCATCCATCATGGGTTCTTCTTGATGAAATCTCCCGCTTTTGTGGCTCGATCTTCTGACTCACGGGACTGTTCTCAAAAAGGGCATTGATCGCTTCAGAAAGCGTCTTTCTCATGACAACCCGGTCTCCCATGGAAACAATGACTCTCCTGAGTTCAGGGAGGGCTCCCTGGCTGGTTGCTTCAAGATAAAGAGGCTCGACATAGAGCAGTGTCCCTGCAACGGGAATGATTAAAAGTGTTCCCCTGACAACGTGAGATCCTTGCTGGTTCCATAACGTGAGCTGTTTTGATATGGGGCCGCGTTGGTCTATGCGTGCCTCAATCTGGTCAGGTCCATAAATAAGTCTCTCTTTCGGGAAGGTATAGACCTTCATTCCTCCAAGATGGCTGCCGTCTGATCGTCCCACCAGCCATGCAGAGAGATTTTGTCTCTGGGATGGGGTATAGGGGAGCATAAGGACGTATTCTTCTTTTGCGGATCCCGGAAGTCTCATGACGGTATAATAGGGGCTCATCGGCTCTTCGTTCCTTGACGGCAGGGACCAGAGGTCTTCCCTGTTAAAAAAAGTATGCGGATCTGTCATGTGATAAGACTCGTACACTCTGGCAAGAATTGAGAAAATCCCCGGTGGGAAGCGAAGATGGCTTTGAAGATCTGGCCCCATCATTTCCATTGGTTTGTACAGATCCGGGAAAATGGCCCGGTATGTCGCAATCATGGGGTCGCTGGGGTCCGTCACATAAAAGGTTGGGACTCCCGACTGGGGATCGACAATGATCCTGACCGGGTTGTGAATCATGTTGATTTCCCTGTGCCAGCTTCTCAAGGCCGGCAAATGACCACCCGAGAAGTGGGACCTGGCATTGATCATGGCGAGAGGTCCGGGAACCTCCTTCGAGTAGGGAACATGGGATGATGTCGTATAAGCATCAATCATCCAGAGGAGACGGCCATCGGAGGTTACAAGAGGGACAGGGTCCGGATCCAGCGTCAGGTATGGAGCCAGGTTATGGACGATTGTAAAGATATTTCGATGAATCAGGATCCGGCTTTGTGGTCCAATCGCATCAGAGAGGAAAATCTTGGGAGTTCCAAAGTGATAGCTGAACAGGATTTTCCTCATGGTCGACGATAATTTTATCCCACCTGTTCCCGCATAGTGGTTGTAGACGTTTTTGTTCCCGCTTGGGTAATCAAACTCCCCTACCTGTGTATTGACGATCGCATAAGGCAGATTTCTGTCTGCAAAATAGATTCTGGAGTGTTTGAGCGGAAGACTGGCCGGTGTTTCCGGGGGGATGTTCCTGATCCAGAAAAGAGGCAGTCCTTCATCGGTTACCCGATTGACAGGTGCCATGATCAGCCCGTGTCCATGGGTATAGGCCAGATGCAGATTGATCCAGTTGGGGGATGGGAGATTGGCATAGGAGAGCTCTCTGGGTGCCAGAAGAACTTGCCGGAGCTGTCCGTTCACCATATATCTGTCAGGTGCCAGCAACGGGAACTGGTAATAGGTTCTTATTTGTTGTAGCTGTCTTACCGTGGTCAGAAGCGGGCGATGGTCCCATAGGCGGATATTGTTGATGGTCGGGGCATTTTTTTCAAAATCCTGCTGTGTGGGTGTTTTAAGCTCAGAGATATGTTCAATGGCCACACGGTCCAGACCGTAGGACATTCTGGTCCACTGGATATTTTTTTCGATATAAGGTTTTTCCCGGTGGAACTGGTCGGGCAGGACGACAAATCTTTCAAGCATATCCGGGTAAATAACCGCGCCGATAAAGTATGAGGCAAAAGCGGTGGTTCCAAGTCCTAGTGGGAGGAGAAGCTTTGACTCGGATAAGGCTGCCACAAAACAGGAAGCAGATGTCAAAAACGCCAGGATTGCCGTGAACAGGAGTGCCGGGATCGTTGAATGTGTTTCCGTATATCCCGGACCTGTGATCATTTCATGCGTTTTGGTCAGAAGATCATAGCGTTCGAGGAAAACGGAAACTCCCAGGGAGGCGATCGCTGTTCCAGAAAGGAGGAGAAAGCGTTTCCTGTAGGCGGGTTCAAATGAAATTCCTTGTGGCGACAGCCTGAGAAAACCGGTCAGTCTTCCCAAAATCAATGAAACAATGACTGAAAGAAGCAGAATTGTCGTTAAAAAGGTGATGAGTGGCTCGATAAGCGGCAAGTCGAAGAGGTAAAAGGAAAGGGGGTGATGAAAGACCGGATCGGCAGGTCCTCCCTGTGTCGATTTAAAAGCGGAAAGAAATGAAAGGGCCATGTTCGGGTCGGAAAATCCTTCCCCGACAAAAATGGATATCAGAAAAATGGCGATCTGGAGAATTTTCCTGATGGCTGTGACCGGAATTTCCTGGAGTCTTGGTCCTATCCGGATGGTTATGGACGGAATTTTCCCTGGAATTGTCCTCAGTGCGGCAGACAGGGCCATAAAAAAGAGGCTGCCAAAAATGACGCCTGAAAACAGTCTGGCCCAGAAATAGGTCCAGAATATGGATAGGGCTTTGAGAGAAGAAAACCACAGGTAGTCGACCGATTCGTCCATGAGTGTTTCGATGGTCCACCCGGAACCAATCAAAAGGACGAGTAGCAGCCATGGGCCATTTTTGACGAGACGATTCATGATTTGCCTCTGGAGAGTGTGGGGTGAGCGTCAGACGATATTGATCAGCCTGTTTGCTGAATCAAGACCGTCGAGTGTGGCCCCTGTTTCGCGCATGAGGATCAGGTGGTCCAGAACGGTTTGGGTAATCTCTTCCCCCGGAATGAGAAGAGGAATTCCAGGAGGGTAAACGGTCACGATGTCTGCGGCGGTTTTTCCAAGTGCTTCTTCAAGGGGAACGGAATGATGTCTTGAGAAAAAGGCCTCTCTGGGATTAATTCGCGAAGAGGCAATGGCATAAGGAGGTTTGACATTGATTGGCTCTACCGTCTTCGAGGAGAGGGATTGATGGGAAATGGCCTCCATGGCCCGGACAAGCCGGTCGAGATCCTCCCTGTGGTCTCCAATGCTGACAATGACCAGAACATGGTGCAGGTCGGCCATCTCAACCTGAATCCCGAATTCATGGTTCAGTTTCTGTGAGACCTGGTAGCCTGTGAGTCCTATCCCCTTGACACCAATCGCGAGCTTGGTCTCATCGAGATCATTGTCGCCGCCTGAGGCGGCCTTGACTTCGTTGCGATCAATACAGGTCAGTCCAGGTATTTTACGAATCTTCTCCCGGGCTTTTCTGGCCAGGTCGATTGCCTTGGTCAGAAGCTTTTTTCCTTCCGTGGCCATCTGCATGCGAGCCAGATCAAGAGACGCCATCAGGATATAGGAAGGACTGGTTGTCTGGAGATACCGAAGGACGCTGGTCAGGCGTTCGATATCAATATTTGACTTTTTTGCGTGCAGAATTGATGCCTGTGTCATTCCGCCAATGATCTTGTGGGTGGATTGAACACAGAGGTCGGCATTTGACGACATTGCGCTTGGCGGAAGGTCATCATGAAAATGAAGATGCGGGCCATGAGCTTCATCCACAAGAACGGTAACGCCACGACGGTGGGCTTCTTCAATGATAAGGGGAAGATCGACCGTTACCCCGTAGTAATTCGGGGAGGTCAGGAAAAGTTTCTTGGCCTCCGGATGGTCGTCCATGGCCTGAACGATGGTTGATGTCCGGTCATTGAGAAGCAGGTCGCAGTCTGGCGTTGATTCAAGAGGGATAAAAACAGGTTTGCAGTCGGTCATGATCAAG
Source organism: Nitrospirota bacterium (assembly GCA_021816465.1). Taxonomy (GTDB): domain Bacteria; phylum Nitrospirota; class Leptospirillia; order Leptospirillales; family Leptospirillaceae; genus Leptospirillum. The sequence continues at coordinate 21,407 of JAKAYF010000020.1, read as the reverse complement.
CCCGAAACCACCGATTTGTGCAGGATCCTGGTGAGAAGGATCGGTTCGCCAGGGCTCATCACCGACAGAATCATTGCCTGATTCCCGCCGGAAGTCCCATTGACGAGAAAGAAGGACTGGTCAGCCCCATAGATATCTGCGGCAAGCTCTTGCGCTTCTCTTATGACTCCCCTTGGTTTCTGCAGGGAGTCCACTTCATCAAGGCAGGTCAGGTCGATGGAAAAGACCTTTGGCCCGACAAATTTTCTGAAGCGGGTGGAGATCCCTTTTCCGCTTTTGTGGCCTGGTGTGTGGAAGGAGACCTTCCTGCTTTCGGCAAGAGCAACCATCGCATCAAATAAAGGTGTCCGATTATGATCGTAGGGGGTCATGTCAGCCGATTAATGGTAAGAGAATATGGGGCGGTTGTCCTCGATCACCACATTCGCGGAAGCAAGTTCCTGGCGAATATGCTTCGGGAGGCTGAAGAGCCCCTGATGGCAGATGCCATCGTAGAAATCATTGGTGCCCTGCATTCTCTCGAGGATCATCGAATCGATGCTGTTGGTGTCAAAGCGCCTTGGATCCCTGTCCTTGCTTGCAACGATAAATCCCCAGGGAAGACCGAAAGACGGAATGAATGCCTGGTAAGGAGCAACGACGGGGAAGACCGCCGAAAGGGTCTGGAAAACCGCACCGAAGTTGAACAGATAAGGGATCGCCGCTGTGCCGGCCTGAAGGGAAAGCGTTCCTTCGGGGCTCAGGTGGGAGACCGCAATCTGGTAGAACTCCCTTGTGTAAAGGAGGTATGCAGGACCTTCCTCGACAGGTTCGGAGAGGTCAGTGATGATCACGTCAAAGGTATCCTTTGACTCCTCAAGGTACTTTCTGGCATCGGTTGCGATCACGACGGATCTCTGGTCGTCAAAGGATCCCTTGTGCCACTCCGGAAGATGTCTCCGGCTCAGTTCGATGACCTGGTCGTCAATATCGACCATGACAGCCTGGCGTACGGTCTTGTGGCGGAGTACCTCTCTCAGGGTTGCGCCTTCGCCGCCTCCGATGATGAGCACCTTTTCTGGTCTGGGATGAGTGAGCATTGCAGGGTGAACCAATGCTTCGTGATAAATGAACTCATCAACCGAGGTGGACTGCATCTTGTCGTCAAGAATGAGACATGTGCCAAAAGCCCCGGACCGGAGAATGTCCATTTTCTGGAAATTTGTCCTGAGGGATACGACGAGCTCAGAGAGTCCGTGCATATGTCCCAGATAGGGTGAGGAGTACTCAATATACCACTTCGAAGTCCGAGGCTCGCTCATGATCAACCGTTTCCTCTCCTGGCAATGTTTCTTTTGATGTTGGGGCCTTTCCGGCATCTTCTGACTTGTGCGGACGGTGAATGTTGTCTATTCCGATAATTCCCCGCTTGACTTCATGGATGCTCGGATTCCTTGAGGCAAAAGCCTTTGCAAGCGCGATGGCAGCGACCTCGGGTTGCAAGGTGTCTCCACATGTAAAGACATCGACCGCGGCATATTTATATTCTGGCCACGTGTGGATCGCAAGGTGAGATTCGGCAATAACAACCACCCCACTGATACCAAAAGGGCTGAATTCATGAAACTTGAAATCAACAATTGTTGCTTGGGCATCACGGGCAGCAGAAAGCATGGCTTCCTGTACAAACTGAATGTCGTTCAATCCATCATTCTGGCAATCTTTGAGGTCAACGAGAAGGTGTGTGCCGAGAGCGTGCAATTCTTTCCTCCAATCTTTGGGCTAGGTCAGCCCAAATCCCTTGGGCCAGACAAAATGAAGACCCCATCCCATCAAAGAAAAGGACGAAATCGTCTCCAGATTATCGTTTAAGGGAATTAAACAAAAACTTTCCTGCCACATCCAATCGAACCTTCCGGCCGACATTTTGTGAACTCCTGTGTTTTTCCGGTCGTCAAATAAGATGCGGGGCGCCCGAAAGGAATTGACCGGATCTGTCTCTCGGCTCCCACTGTGAATTCTCAGGGCTTTTGGCCCTCATGTCAAACAGCGGCAATATCATACTCTTTTATTGTGTTAATTCAATACGTAGTTGAATGCTGGTTTGGTTGTTTATTAAGGATATGTTGAATTTTGATTTATATGGTTTAATGAAAGGGTCCCGGGGGGCATTCGGAGAGTTGTCTTGGGCAAATGCCTCCCGGGATCTCAGCGACAAGGGGAAAGTGGTCTATTTGACCGCCCAGGAAATAACCGGTTCGGTGTTGATGCGGTTGGCAAAATCCTGAAGAAATGTTGCAAATGGAACAAGGGCGATCTGCTGGCTGTGGCGGATCCGAACTTTCACATAAAGTGACTTGTCACCCTTGACAAATGTTCCGACGTCCTGAAGCTCGACCCATTTTCCATGAAAAAGGTCCTTGATCATCATGGAGACAAAAACGCCTCTGTCAAAGACTCCGTGATGGATCAGGTGTCCTTTTTTGTCATAGGACTTGACGACGATGCCATCGAGAAGTCTTGGTTCGTTTCTGGGGTGCCAGAAGCGGAACGTGACCTCATTGGCATTTTTGAAAATAGCATTGTTCGGAATGGTGACCATTCTGCCACTGGGGTCCTTGTAGGGCTTCTTCTTCGTGATGTCAATGAAGAGGTCTTTATAATTGATGATGTGACTTTTGGAGAAGATTGTTCTCCCGTCGAATGTTTTGATGCCTTTGTTCGAAACCATCAAAACTCCGGTGGTCTGCTTTGCGGGAGAAGGTGACGGAGCAAGGAGCATGGTGGAAACAGAAAGTGCCGCCACTGCAAGAATCTGTGCAACGCGTCCCGTCTTCTTTTTTGGTGCCTGATTCAAAAATTTCATGGAAGCTCCTTTTTCGTTCCAAAAGGTTTTTGATTGTTTGATTTTGTTGGCTAACTCCACCTGATTGCAGTCTAGCACGAATTTTTGGCTGGATCGCAACAATGAAACAAGGTGAAACATCCTGGTGGTCATTTTCAGAACGCGGGATTCTCTCTGCTGTTTGCCGCTTGTTTTTTCGGTGGATGCAACGTCTGGAATCGAAGAAAATGTCCTTGCCATGGAAGAAAACTTCTGTCAGACTTGGCGATGGGATTTCTTTGTGTCCTGTTTTTATCTGGTCTGGGGCATCAATTATTACTATTACGGCAAAGGAGTCATTCGTGCGTTCTCTTGGCTATTTCAGGGGATTCTGTGGTATGTCCATTTTTGGTATTCTTGCTGTTGCCGCAGGCTGTTCCTCCGGTGGACCGTCTTATTCATTGATCGAATCCACCGGCGATGATGCGACTGGTCCAGGAATCCATTGTGCCGTTGACCATGTCTGCGCCATCGAGCTCAGGTCCGGACAGCGAATCCGAGACATGCAGGTCGGTTCGGCAAGCGGCTGGACCATTACGCGCTCAACCTCCGGAGAAAATGAGACATCACGCTCTGTTCTGATGATCGAGGCAACCGACAAGGCCAGAAAAAGCAATATCCTGATCACAACAAATGAAGGTACCCTGAATTTTCAGTTGATTCCTCTGAAAAACAAGGCCCACTAACCTGTCAGAAGCGAACGCTTCTCTCCCCCTTGAAAGAGCCGATGATGTCCAACGCCGCTTTTATTCCCTTCCCGTCCCGCGAGATCCCCTATGTCAGAATTAACGGTGTTCTGGTCGATCCCCAGCTATGGCTGACGGTCTATGACTGCAATGTCACGACACAGAATTGTCATTCAATGTGTTGTTACCGGTCGAATATTTTGGCTCCTGGGGAGGCAGAGCGCATTTTTCCCCATATGGAAGGAATCCTTCCTTATATGACTCCCCAAAAGCAGAAAATCTTCGAAAAAAAAGGGACTTTTGTTGCGGATTGTCGAACCCAATGTCCTGACGGATGCGAGCTTGACGGTGATGAGGTCCTCGCCATGGCCCGTGCGATCAGTCTTGAGTCCGACTATCGCTGCAACGAGATTGTCCGAAAGGGCGGTGAAGGTGGGGAGGAGATGGATTCCTGCATTTTCCTGACAAAGAACGCCCAGATGGAAAATGTCTGCTCGATTCACGCCTACGCCATCGACCAGGGGATGAACTGGATGGCCCTGAAGCCCCTTGATTGCGTTCAGTACCCTCTTGGAATCTACCAAAAGGATGGCGAAACAATCCTCCGCTCCCAGTCAACGCCCTACCTTTCTCATCTCCCCTGCCATGACAGCGGGCTTGGTCCGCTTATGTACCGTTCGATGGAAGGGACTATCCGGTTTCTGATGGGGGATGAGTTCTATCAGGCACTGGACCAGCATGTTCTTAGCCTCGGTTTGTAAGATTTATCCTGGAGAGATGGGTTTCAGGCGGTTCTGATGAAGTGGGTCTATACCGTATTCGGCCTGGGGTATTTTCCTTATGGGCCCGGGACGATAACCAGCCTGGCGACAGTCGTCGCCTGGGCTTTTTTTCCGGGTGCCAGTTTTATGGCGAACCTGTTTCTGATTGCCGCTGTCTTTGCCATTGGTCTTTTTGCAAGCCATAAGGCTGTTGCGGAACTCTCCGACCCGGATCCTTCCTGTGTTGTCATAGATGAAGTTGCCGGTCAGCTTGTTGCTCTTTCCCTGCTTCCCCGTTCGGCATCCGGAATGGTGCTGTCGTTTCTCCTGTTCCGGTTTTTCGATATCAGAAAGCCCTGGTTTATTGCCGATCTGGAAAGATTGCCGGGAGGGTTTGGCATTATGGCAGATGATGTTGTTGCCGGCTTGTTTGCCGGACTCATTGGCCAGATGATCTTTTTTGTTTTGACAAAGGGAGTTTTTTTCCATTCCCTTTTCTAAATGAGGTCGGGTCTTCTACTTCAACCCGGAGGGACTTTTGGTGTAAAATGGAGAACCTGATCAGGATCAACGAGAATTTTGTCCGGAAGTCACATCTGTTTTGAGCGTTGTATTTGAGTGCTCAATGGTAATGGAAAATTGCGGAATACCTGCTGGTATTTCGGAAGGGGGAATGTTGGCTGAAGAAAAAGATGTGAATCGTCAAAGGTCATTGGAACTTGCTTTGTCCCAGATTGAAAAACAGTTTGGCAAAGGTTCGATCATGCGTCTGGGAAAAGACCAGCCGGTGGTGATTGTGCCCGCTATTCCGACGGGGTCTCTTTCCCTTGATCTGGCACTTGGCATCGGAGGTTATCCCCGGGGAAGGGTGATCGAAATCTTTGGTCCGGAGTCCTCAGGAAAGACGACCCTGACTCTCCAGGCGATCGCTGAAGTTCATAAAAGGGGCGGTATCGCAGCTTTTATCGATGCAGAACATGCCCTTGACCTTGGTTATGCCAGAAAGCTTGGTGTCAAGACGGAAGATCTTCTGATCTCCCAGCCTGACACGGGAGAGCAGGCTCTTGAAATCGCAGAAACCCTTGTTCGCTCAGGTTCGATTGATCTGGTGGTGGTCGATTCTGTGGCGGCGCTTGTTCCCAAGGCAGAGCTTGAAGGCGAGATGGGGGACTCCCACATGGGGCTTCAGGCAAGGCTCATGAGCCAGGCCCTTCGCAAACTGACCTCTTCAATCTCAAAATCCAACACAACAGTCATTTTCATCAATCAGATCCGTATGAAAATTGGGGTGATGTTCGGAAACCCAGAAACGACCACTGGTGGAAATGCCTTGAAGTTCTATGCTTCCGTTCGGCTGGATATCAGGAGAATTGAAGCGATCAAGGACGGGGATCAGGTCCTTGGCAACAGGGTTCGGGTCAAAGTTGTCAAGAATAAAATGGCGCCTCCGTTCAGGCAGGCAGAGTTTGATATCAGCTTCAATGAAGGTATTTCCCGTGTTGGTGAGCTCATCGACCTGGGCGTTGAAAACGGGATCCTTGAAAAGGCAGGCTCGTGGTATTCACTGGGAACGGAAAAAATTGGCCAGGGAAAAGAGTCTGTAAAGACGTATTTCAAGTCCCACCCAGATGTGGCACTCAAGGTTGAGGTTGCTCTCCGTGAAAAGCTTTCCATGCCTGCATTGCCACAGGATCCAAATGTTCCCGCCCCGGGAGCTCCTGTTCCGGGTGCAAGAAAGGGGCGTGAGTCAAACCCATGACATCCTGGGAGATCAGGCAGAAGTATCTGCATTTCTTTGAGTCGCGAGGACACGCGGTAACACCTTCTTCCTCCCTGATTCCTGCTGGGGATCCAACACTCCTGTTTACAAATGCGGGGATGGTTCCGTTCAAGGACATCTTCCTTGGTCTGGAATCCCCAAGGACGCCCCGTGCTGTTTCTATCCAGAAGTGCATTCGGGCAGGAGGAAAGCACAACGATCTGGATCGGGTTGGCTTTACCCGCAGGCATCATACCTTTTTCGAGATGATGGGAAACTTTTCTTTCGGAGATTATTTCAAATCCGATGCCATTGCTTTTGCCTGGGAATTTCTGACCCGGGAGCTTGCCATTGACCCGAAGCGCCTCTGGATCACCATTTTCAGGGATGATGATGAGGCGATGGCGCTATGGTCGGCTCTGCCTGGTGTGGATCCTTCCCGTATCGTCCGTCTGGGAGAAAAGGACAACTTCTGGCAGATGGGCGATACCGGTCCATGCGGACCTTGCTCCGAGATTCTGGTGGATCAGGGACCGGCTTTTTCCTGCGGCTCTCCGGATTGTATGGTCGGATGCGATTGCGACCGCTATCTTGAAATCTGGAACCTTGTTTTCATGCAGTTCAACCGTTCAAGGGATGGAGTTCTGACTCCGCTTCCCAGACCCTCGATTGACACCGGGATGGGTCTTGAGCGGATTTCTGCGATTATGGCAGGAGTTGCCAGCAATTATGAAACAGATTTGTTTCTGCCGCTGATAGACTCCATCTCCCAAAAAGCAAAAGTGCCCTATGAAATGGGCAATGGTTCCCTCGATTATGCGTTCCGGGTTATTGCAGATCATCTTCGCTCAGGCGTTTTCCTTCTTCACGAGGGGATTGTTCCGTCGAATGAAGGTCGCGGATATGTTCTCCGACGCATTCTCCGGAGAGCCATCCAGTTTTCCCTGGAGCTTGAGCTGCCCTCTCCCGTTTTGTCCGATCTTGCAAAACAGACTGTTCTCATGATGCATCATCCCTATCCCGAGCTTGAGAACTCCCTGTCGAGAATACAGGACGTCCTTTCCCATGAGGAAGACCGTTTTTCAAGGACTCTCTCGGAAGGGCTTCCTGTGCTTAAGGGCTACATCAACGAAGTGATTTCAAGAAATGAGAATATCCTTCCCGGGGAGATGCTTTTCAAACTGCACGATACTCATGGTTTTCCAATCGACGTTTGTGAGGATGTTGCAAGGCATCAGGGCGTCCATCTTGATTTCAAGGGATTTGAAGAAAAGATGGAAGAACAGAGGGAAAGGGGACGGCAGTCCTGGGTTGGCAAAAAGGAAGATTTTCCTGTCCCGGCTTCAAGACTGTCCGTTCCTGTTTCGTTTCTGGGCTATGAGCGTGACCAGGTCATGGGCGAGGCGATTCTCCTGATCAGGGACGGAAAAGAGGTGACCGAAGTTCATGAGGGAGAATCGGTCTCCCTGGTGCTTACCCCGACCGTTTTTTACGGAGAAGGGGGCGGGCAGGTCGGCGACCGGGGGCTTTTGCGGGGACCTTTTGGTCAGATCACCGTTTCCAGCGCAAAAAAGCCATGGCCCGGCTGGATCCTTCTTGTCGGGACCGTCACAAGCGGAACGGTCCGTAAAGGCGAACTCCTGGATCAGCAGGTTGATCTGTTTTCAAGACGCCAGACGGAAATTCACCATACAGCGACACATCTTCTCCACGCGGCATTAAGACAGGTTCTTGGCGAACATGTGCGTCAGGCCGGCTCTCTCGTTACCCCGGAACGTCTGCGGTTCGATTTTTCCTCTCCCCATCCGGTCTCAAAGGTCGATCTTGAAGAGATAGGTGCTCTCGTCAATGAGTGGATTCGCCGCGACCAGCCGGTGAATGCTTCCGAAATGGAAAAGTCGAAGGCCCAGGAAGTGGGTGCCCTGGCTTTCTTTGACGAAAAGTATGGGGATATCGTTCGTGTTGTCTCGGTGGAAGGAACGTCGACCGAGTTCTGTGGCGGAACCCATGCCAGGAGCACAGGTCAGATCGGAACTTTTTTGATCCTTCAGGAGAGCGGTGTTGCTGCGGGTATCAGGAGAATCGAAGCTGTCTGCGGATCCGCGGCATATGACCGGATTCTTTATTGGAAGTCATCGCTTGAAGCTTTTGAGCAGGAAATGGGCGGGGTAAAGTCGGAAGAGGCCCTTTCGCGCCTTGCCACCCTGAAAACTGAGCGGGACAGGCTTCAGCGGGAAGTGGCCGCTCTCAAGACAAAGCTTTTTGTTTCCGAAGATCGGCAACGGGATAAAGAGTGGGTCAGGGTCAACGGAAGCTCCTTCCTCTTTACCGATGTCACGATTGATGATCCAAAGGATCTGAGGCTTCGCATGGATGCGCTCAAGTCGGACGTGACCTCCGGGGCAGTGCTTCTTTTGGGCGTCCTTCCGGAGAGAGTGGTCCTTCTGGGCTGGGCTTCCGAGGACGTTGCCAAAAAATTTCCGGTTTCAGATCTTGTCAAAAGCTTCTCCGCCCGTTTGGGGGGAAGAGGTGGCGGAAAGCCGATATGGGCGGAAGGTGGAGGGCCGATGCCGGAAAATCTGGAGAGCCTTCTCGCCGAGATGCGGGAAATCGGGGCCAGAACTTTTGGTGATGCTTTTAAAGCCTGATCATCGCCGGCATGCTCTGTTCGACGTTGAACTCCTGTCCGCTGCCTGGCTTTTTCCGGTTTGGAACGCAAGAGAGGAAACGCAGGTGGCGTGGCCTTGCGCGGTTTTTCCCCGCTCCTCTGGACTTCGATGTAACGACAGACCATCTCCACCGTGTTGTCCCGCCGACGCTTCCGGCATTCCGATACGAGGAGCACGGTTTCCGATGAAATGGCTTTGCTGGTCCGGAAAAACGATTGCGAACGCGTTGTCCATAAGCCGTTTTCCGATTGTTGATGGGGGATCTCTCTATGGTTTCTGATCCGACGATTCGATGGGAAATACCTTCAGGGCAAGACTTCCCCCAGGAGACGGCACTGCTGTCGGGAAACGGCGGTGTTTTTGTCGCTGTCGACTGGGGGGAGCGGAGGGTGGGGCTTGCCCTTTCCGATCGTGAAGGCCGATTTTCCTGGCCGGTGGACCCCTTTATCCGCCAATCTCATGGGCCGTTTTCCAGTGTGAAGGATGCACTTTTTGTCAGTGCCATCCGCAAGCTTGTCGTTGAAGAAGCCGTTTCCGGGATGATCTTCGGGGTTCCCTACTACCACTTGTCCGGTGATCCCAATCCAAAGGCCCAGGACTTTCTTGAGTCCGGGAGATCTCTTTCGAGGGAGATCCCTTTGCCTGTCCTTTTTTGGGATGAAGGTTTGTCTTCTGAAACAGTAAGGTCTGCCCCGTTTGTTGCCAGGGCCCCTAAAAAAGGAAAAAAATTCACGAAAGATCCCTGGATGGATTCTAAAAGTGCCGCATTGATTCTCGAGAGCTTTCTGTCATCGCTTCGATGCCGCTTAAAAGATGGACACACCGCTATGTTCTCAGGCAAGGCCGGGACGTATTGCGATGAATCCTGAAAAAGAAGGGGGTGTTGTGGGGGATCATCCTCCACAGGACCCTCTCAACCGGATTTTCGGAAAAAACCCTGTCAGGTCATTTGCTCTGATCTTTTTTGTATTGCTTGTCCTTTTTGCCGCATGGAATATCCATGCATTGTTTTATTCCGGGGATGACCGTTCCCGATCTGTCCTCCTTGATGTTCTTCCCGGCGACTCTTTCCGGAAGGTTGTGACGAAAATGTATGAGGATGGGCTGACCCATTATCCGGAGACGCTTGTCTTCTGGGGAGAAGTCCTGGGAATCGATACCAATATCCGGTCGGGAGAATACGGGATCTCGGGGGATATGTCTCCCCTAAGGATTCTGATGGATTTGCACGAGGGACAACGATATTTTTACAAGGTAACCATTCCCGAAGGGTTCACCGTGGCCCAGGTCGCCAAAAGGCTTTCGTCGATTGGGATGGGTTCAGAGACGGATATCCTCAACACTGCGAATGATCCGGCGTTTGTCAAAAGTCTTGGGGTCGATTCTGTATCCCTTGAAGGATACCTGTTTCCGGATACCTATTTTTTTCCAAGAATGGCGACTCCGCGGGACGCGTTCCGCATGATGGTTTCACGCTTCTGGCACGATATCAACGGAGCAAAGAAAAAGAAAATGGAGCAGGAGCACCTGTCGGTGGAAGAACTGGTGACACTTGCCTCGATTGTCCAGGAAGAGACGGGAAATCCCAGGGATATGCCTTTTGTTGCAAGCGTATTCCTGAATCGTTTGACAAGGCACATGCGACTTCAGAGTGATCCGACGGTCATCTATGCACTCAATGGAAGAAGACGGCTTCATTCAAGAGACCTTCAGGTAGATTCTCCCTACAACACCTATAAGTATCCCGGTCTGCCCCCGACGCCCATCTCAAGCCCGGGCGAGCAGGCCATCGATGCGGTTCTTTCTCCGAGGGAAACGCCTTATCTGTACTTTGTCTCCGATGGCCATGGTGGCCATCTTTATGCCGAGACATTACAGGAGCAGGACGAACACATCAGGAAGATGATCCGTTCCCGAAAGAAGCACTAGCAGGCAGGTTTGGTGGCCGATTCTGGAATAAGGCTGGCCCCATGATTGGCCGGGTCGTTCATTTTGTTCTTTATTGGAAAGGAAGAGTTTTTGTCTACTTCAGAAAATACATCGCTTCAGCAGGAAGATTCGGGTTCCAACGATTTTGGGCGGCTCTCAAGCCGCTACGATCCCGGGATGGTCGAACCACGCCAGCTTGTTGCCCTCGAGGCATTTAGCAAGTCGCATCGGGCATCACCGTCCGCGCCTTCCTTTTCAATGGTCATTCCTCCGCCGAATATTACCGGCAGGCTTCATATGGGCCACGCACTGAACTTGACGCTTCAGGATGTCGTTGCCCGATTCCGCAGGATGGAAGGGGATGATGTCCTCTGGATTCCAGGTACGGACCATGCCGGTATTGCCACACAGAATGTTGTCGAGAGACAGCTCAGCAAGGAAGGCATCTCCCTTGAGAAAATTGGCAGGGATGATTTTATCAAGAAGGTCTGGGAATGGAAGTCGAGTATCCAGGGCGGAATTCTTGACCAGATCAGGAGGCTTGGCGCTTCCCTGTCCTGGGATCATGAACGCTTTACGATGGATCCCGGTTTTTCAAAGGCGGTTACAAAAGTTTTTGTCAGTCTGCATTCGGAGGGCTTTCTGTACCGGGGGGAGCGGATGATCCATTGGTGTCCCCGCTGCCTGACAGCTCTTTCCGATGTGGAAGTCACCCATGTTGACCAGTCAGGAATCATGTATGAATGCCGCTATCTCGACCCTTCCGACAAAAGCCAGTTTCTCGTTGTTGCAACCACGCGTCCGGAGACGATTCCGGGGGATATGGCCCTTGCCGTTTCTCCGGATGATACACGCTATACGTCATGGATTGGCAAAAAAGTGGTCACTCCGGTCGGTGGGAGACTGATTCCGGTCATTTCGGACCCTGCGGTCGATCGTGAGTTCGGGACGGGAGTCCTTAAAATCACTCCATCCCATGCGATGGTAGACTGGGAAATTGCCCAGCGGCATGGATTGGGAAACTTTGAAGTCATCGACGCGCATGGGCGCATGAACGCCTCTTCAGGAAAACTTTCCGGATTGAGCAGGGAGGAGGCCAGAGAAAGAGTGGTCAGCGATCTTGAGGCCAGAGATCTCCTTCTCTCCAAAAAAGCGTACCCGGGGACCGTTGGTGTCTGCTATCGTTGCCAGACCATCGTCGAGCCAAGGCTGTCCCTCCAATGGTTTGTGAAGATGGAAAGCCTGGCCAAAAATGCCATCGAGGTCGTGAAGAATCGGGAAATCAGGTTCTACCCCGAAGGTTGGAAAAACACCTATTACGACTGGCTGGTCAATATCCGGGACTGGTGCATTTCCCGCCAGATTTTCTGGGGACACCCGATTCCGGCGTGGCATTGTTCGAAATGTCAGCATGTCACCGTCAGGGAAGATGTTCCCTCTTGCTGTGAGCGATGTCAGAGTCCGGATATCCTGAGAGATCCGGATGTCCTCGATACATGGTTTTCTTCCGCCTTGTGGCCTTTTGTCACAATGGGGTGGCCGGAGAGCACCCCTGACCTTGAACGGTTCTATCCCACAAGCCTTCTTGTGACGGGGTTCGATATCCTGTTTTTCTGGGTTGCCAGGATGGTGATGATGGGGCTTCATCTCACAGGCAAGGTTCCATTCAAGGATGTCTATATCCATGCTTTGGTCAGGGACCAGTTCGGACAAAAAATGACCAAGAGCCGCGGGAATGTTGTTGATCCGCTCGAGATCATGGAGAAGTACGGTACCGATGCGTTTCGGATGACGCTGGTTCAGATGGCCTCTCCCGGAAGGGACATCCGTCTTGCTACCGATCGGGTCGAAGGGTTCCGGAATTTTGTTTCGAAGTTGTGGAATGCATTTCGTTATATAGACCGGGCGGCCCAGGGCGAGTCCCTTCCCAGGGAGCTTTCCCCCGAAGATGTCTCCGGCATCGCCAATCAATGGATTCTCCTTGAGCTTTCGCGGTCCGTCCGCGAGATGCGGGAGGCGATTTCTTCCTATCGTTTTGATGAAGTGGCAAACACCCTTTACCATTTTACATGGCATCAGTTTTGTGACTGGTATATCGAAGCGACAAAGCCCTCGCTCGATCTTCCGGAAAATGATCCGCTCCGGATAGAAACCCGCAGGACTCTTCTCTATACAGGTTCGGTCCTTCTGAAGATGGCCCATCCGATCATGCCTTTTGTGACCTCTGAAATCTGGAGTCTTTTTTTTCCCGACGAGCCCCCGATCGGAGACCAGCGTTTCCCCGAGCTCAGAGAGGAACGCGCTTCAGCCGAGCAAACCTCGGCAGGGTTCTCACGCGTCATGACTCTGGTGGGGGAGATTCGACAAATTCGCAGCCATCTGAAGATTTCTCCTGCCCAGGAAATTCCGGGTGTCTTTGTCATCAATGAAAAAAGTGGATCGATTCTGGGAGACAACATGGGGCTTGTTTCCCGTCTTGCAAAGGTCCGCCCCCTGGTTCCCGTCTCGGTGGATCTTGTCCCTCCCGGCATCAGGGCTTCGGTTTCCGAGGGATTCGTTTCCCTGGATATTGCTGGTCTTGTCGATGTTCGGATGGAGGAAGCCCGTCTCAAGAAAGAGGTGGAAAAAATCCGGCAGAAAAAAAACTCCATTGCGCAGCGGCTCGCCAGCCGGGAGTATCTCGATAAGGCTCCCCCGGAGGTGATCGAAAAGGATGAGCGGGCAAAGCAGGACGCCGAAGATGAGGAAAATGCGATTGTATCTGCCCTTGAGCAGGTCAAGATCCTCGTCGAACGTGGCTTGGGGAATTCTGGCCGATGATTGACCTTGCCCCCATTTTTTCATTCGACGACCAGCTCAAAAGATTTCTCCTTGAAGATGTCGGCAGTGGCGATGTGACCACCCGTTCCGTCTTTTCCGACGAAGTCCGTCGACGCAAAGCTTCTGCAACAATCATTGCCGAGTCGGAGGGTGTCTTCTGCGGGGGGCCTTTCGGAAGCAGGATCCTGTCGTTTGCCGATCCTCTGGGCAGATTTGATGCGATTTCGGATGGACAGCATTATATTGCGGGAGAGCGCCTTGTCGTGATGGAGGGGGCTCTTGAGTCGTTGCTCCTTTGCGAACGGGTCATCTTGAATCTGTTGAAACACCTTTCGGGTATCAGCTCCCTGACCTCGCGCTATGTGGACCAGGTTCGTCTCCTCAGAAACTCTGCCCGGCCACTGCGTATCACCGGAACGAGGAAAACACTTCCGGGGCTTCGTGATTTCCAGCGCTATGCCATTCGTGCCGGCGGAGGAGACGACCACAGGATGAGACTTGACGACGGTATCCTGATCAAGGACAACCATATTGCGGCCTCAGAAAGTCTTCACGGAATGATTGCCCGGGTCAGGCGACAGGCTCCCCATCCCCTGAGAATCGAGATGGAGGCGGACACCCCGGAACAGGCGCTGGAGGCTTGCCGGCTCAGGGTCGATATCATTTTGCTGGACAATATGTCCCCGGAGCTGATGGAGCGTCTGATTCCCGAGCTGCGCGCAATCCATCCGGATGTCCTTCTGGAGGTCTCCGGCGGTATTACCCTTGATCAGATTCCATCCCTTGCCAGACTGGATGTTGACGTCCTGTCGGTGGGGGCATTGACCCATTCTGCTCCGGATGCTTCCATGAGACTTGACCTGTTGTCCTGATGGAAAATGCCAGCTGGGGTCATCTTGTTCGGGAAAATCCTCCGCTCTTCCACCTGTCCGAGGTTGATTCGACACAAAACTGGTTGAAAGAAAAGGCCAGGACCGCATTGGATCCCGGGACGGCGGTCTTCTCTGATCTCCAGATCTCCGGAAGGGGGCGCCCGGGCAACAAATGGCTCCATCTCCCCGGCAATCTGGCCATGTCTGTATGGATGCCAGAAACTCCCGAAGGGATGACTTTTCCCTGGACACTCCTGGCGGCATATTCTGTTTTGACCGTTCTTGAAGACCGGATCGGAAAGTCGTTCGGAATCAAGTATCCGAATGATATTTATCGCACCGATTCCGGGATGAAAGTCGGCGGCATTCTTGTTGAGTCCCATGGAGGGCGCGGGGACCTGATTGGAATCGGTCTTAACCGGAAGGATCCGCATGTTCCGGATGGCGGAGGAATCACAATACCGGACAGGCCATTGCCGCCGGATCCAATGACGCTTCCTCTTTTAATCCAGGATAGGATGATGGTGTGCTTGTCCGGGGAGCTTTCCCATGGGGAGATCTGGAGATTTCTCGACGACAGGCTCCTGTGGCGGGGGGATTGGGTGACATGGAGCGAGCCGGGAAAAAATAAGATGGGCAAGGTTCTTGGGCTGGGAGAGCGAGGCCATCTTCGACTCCTTGGCACAGAGGGGGAGGGAGAGGTCACTCTTCCTGTGACGGTCAGGTCCATCAGGCGGATTACCGCCTGATGGCTGCCCGGTCTCCTTTTGACCTGACCTTCAAGGTCGGAGTTTCACGCTGTGTCGGTGTGTTCTGGGGAAAAGGGAGATCGATCCGGTCTGTCCGCACATTCAAAACGCCACCGCCGGGGGAGAGCTTTCCTGAGTCAGCCCTGGACAGTCTCCTCGAGAAAGAGTCTCCCGTTTCAAATGTCTTTATTTCCGCTGTCGCCTCCATCCCGACGGATCCCTTCGCAGACTCTTTCCGGAAAAGAGGGCTCGAGCCTGTCCTTTTTTCCCATGGAGACTATCCTTTTCCGATCCACTACAATCCTCCCGAATCGATGGGTTCCGATCGGCTGCTCTCGGTTCTGGGGGCTGTCGACCGTTTCCCCCGCCTGATGGAAGGATCCTTTGCTGTTGTCGATTTCGGCAGCCACACGACAATGACCGTTTTCCACAAAGGGCAGGTGGTCGGCGGTTCGATCGCTCCCGGGATATCCCTGTCTCTCGGCGTGATTGGAGCGGGACGTGTTGTTCTGGGTGATCGGGGGAGAACTCTTCGTCCCTCAAGGATTTCTTTTCCCGGCAGATCGACAGAAGAATCCATCCAGGCCGGAACGGTTCTTGGGGCGGTTCGATCCGTTGAGGGGCTCCTCTTTGATGCCGAGGACGCTTTGGGTGAGCGATTTGAAGTATTCCTGACAGGCGGTCTCTCTCCGATCGTAAGGCCGATGTTTCATCGGTTCTGTTTTATGGATCGTCACCTTCTTCATCGGGGTGCCATCCGGGTCCTCCGGGGGGAATAAAGGGGCCGAAAGGGGGCTTTGGCAAGCTTCCCGAAGCGTTTGACAGCAAACCGCCGAATTTTTTTTCGATGACCAGATGATGGACAGCGTATGTCAAGATCTTTTCCTATGATACAAAAAGATCAAGATCCACAGACTTATCCACAGCCCATCCCGGGTTGGACCTTCTTATTCGTCAGGATCGCTTTTCTTGCTCCGCCCACTTGAGGGGATTCCGTTGAGATCTGATTGGTCCTGCGGGTTTTCCCTGTGGAAGCGCGCTGGTATTTTGTGAAGGATCTTCTTCACATCCCTTTTGTAATCAAATGTCTTGTAGGTTGGCGATGAAGGGTTGTGGCAGGTGATGCAGGTCTTTTCTCCGGGGACTTCCACAAGGCCGGAGCTGGCGGCCTTGTGGGGATCCACCATGGCGCTGTAGCGGGCATAGTCTTCTCCCGGACCGTGGCATGACTCGCATTGCACCCCGTCGGATTGTCGAAAGGAGGAGGTGATGCCGGTAAGGCCAACATGTGGTGCGGTTGTATGGCAGGAAAGGCATGCCGGACTTTTTTGGGGATCTGAAATCCCCATTTTCGCGGCGATGGTTCTGGCGTTCAGAGAGGAAAGGTCGGTGAATGCCCGGGCATGTGGCGAGTTTTTCCAGATCCCGAACTGGTTGCCGATACGCTCCGACGAATGGCAGACCTCACATGTCTCGTCTCCCACATAACGATGGATTGAGGCGGTATCGTTCACCTGTGCGTGAATGACCCCGATGGCTCCAAAGAACACAAGGGAGAACACCAATGATGCGTAGATCAAGCGTCCGATTCTGATCCGGACCTTTTTTCCTGAAAACCAGTCTGCCATGAACCTTCTCCATATAACATGATTGATTGTTTTCTTATTTCCCATCCGGCAACAGTCCGATCTGCCGTCCTTCCTCATCCTGGATCATCTTGTATCGATACCGGTCTGCAATCAGGCTCTCCCTGGCGGAAAGGTATTGAGCCTGGGCCTGGATCCGCGTAACGGAATCGACCAAGCCTCTTTTAAAGCTTTTTTCAACCATGCTCTTGTTTGTCCGGGCATTTTCAAGCCGGCTTTCATCAAGGATGATCTTTTTTTTCTGGGTTTTCAGGTCGAACCATGCTTTCCGGACATTTCTGATGACCCTGATCCGGGCCAGACGGGTCTTTGCCTTCTCGCCCCGGAGCTTGTCTTTCTCAGACTGCGTCTCGTGAAGGATTTTCATTCCGGTAAAAATGGGGACAGAGAGTGTGATTCCCGTCTGATAGGTCGGGAGGAAAAGACCGCTGTTCGGCGGTGCTCCCGAGATGTTCGGAGGGACGCCGTACAGAAAAAGTCCGTTGGCAAAAGCTGACAATGTTGGAAGATTTTCATCATAAGCCCGTTTGATCAGGGCATTTCGCCTTTCATCAAGATCTTCAAGAGACCTGATCAGGGGCCTGTGGTCAAGGGCGTAGGCAATCAGTGCCTCCGGATCTCTCGGGATATTGTTTCGTTCCCCTTTCTCGACGGCATGGAAGGCGGAAAAGGTGCTTGATCCCATTGCGTAGCCCAGATCGGTCTGGGCTTTCCGGATATTGTTTTGGATGGTCATGACGGCATAGCTTGCTGTTTCCAGATAAACCCGGGCCTGTGTGACGTCAGGGAGAATTGCCAGTCCCCTGGAAAGACGTTTTTCTTCTGAAGACAGATGAATCCTCGCGGCCTTCTCATTTTTGAGGGCGGCTTTTAAAAGATGCTGGTACATGGCCAGGTTGTCGAAGGCGATCTCGGCATCCCATACAACATTCAGCTGCGCCTCCTTCAGGCTCCATCGAGCCGACCGTTTCGCAAGCCGTGCTGCAAGAACTTCGTTATGGCGTTTTCCAAAGCCGCTGATTTCCTGATTCAGGCTGGGGTTGAAGAGAGTCAGGGGGATTCCGGTTTCATTGGGCAGCGAAATGCCGACAACAGGGGTGTTGAGGAACAGTTCATCGAGATTGAGCGAGATTTGTGGATAGTAGGTGGCTCTTTTTATTCCGATCTCTTCATTCTTGGAGTCAAATTCGCTGGCATAGATGACAATCGACGGGTTGTTCTCAAGGGCCTTTCTCGCGACCTGGGCCCGGGTGATCGGAATGCTGGCCCCATCATTGAATTCTTCCGGCGATTGGGCTCCTGCCATCGGTCCCGGAGTGAAAAAGGAGAGGAGAAGGAGGGGGAACACCATGAGTGGCAAGCCGGACAGCCTTCCCATCAATGATCCCTCTTCCGGGAACCGGCAGGACCTTTCCTGTCGATTCGGACCTCTGCGGACATCCCGGGAAGGAGTGTTCTCCCCTTGAGGGAATCAAAAACAATCCGGACAGGAATTCTCTGGACAACCTTGACGAACGTTCCTGCCGCATTTTGGGTCGGCAACAGGGAAAACGCCTGAGATGCCGCAGGAATAAACTCCAGAACATGTCCCGTAAAATGGTCTTTTGGCCAGGCGTCAACGTGTATCTGTACCTTTTGTCCGGGTTTGATTTTCCAGACCTGTGTTTCGCGGACGAACGCATCGAGCCATATGTTGTCCGGATTTTCAAGATTGATGATGCTGACAATGGGCTGGTTGGCCTTGACCGATTCTCCGAGATTGACGAGTCGTTGGGCGATCTGGCCGCTGATTGGTGCGTAGACAATGCGATTTCTGGGGTGGACCTCCGATATGTCGAGGGACTGCTGTTCAGCCGAGATCAGCTTTCTTGTCTCTGAAACCTGGACATGGATCTGCTCCCAGTCGGTTTTGAGGTCTTCGAGTTTCTGTGGCGAAAGAAATCCCTCGCCAAGGAGTTCTTTTGCTCTTTGATAGTGATCTTTCGCGTCGGTTTCCTGTTTTTCGAGGCTCCGGAGTTTGGCCATGTCCCGTTTGATGGTGGTGAAAGACTGAAGATTCTTCGATGTGTCCTGCGGTTTCAGGTAGGAATCTCCTGTCCGGTCGATTGTGGCAACAATCTCCCCGAACCTGACCGGATCACCTTCGTTGACATTCAGTGCGATCAGGCGTCCGGGTTGCCTTGAGGAAACATAGGTGATCTTTCCCTGGATGTAGGCATCATCGGAGGCCACATACCGGGTTTCTCCGTACCAGTGGTTGACTGCCCACAGGAGCGTCAGGAGAAAGCCCAGAAGGGGAACCATGACGGCAAGAGAAAAAAAACGGGTTCTTGTTCCAGAATGATTGT
Organism: Nitrospirota bacterium; assembly: GCA_021816465.1. Lineage (GTDB taxonomy): Bacteria > Nitrospirota > Leptospirillia > Leptospirillales > Leptospirillaceae > Leptospirillum. The sequence continues at coordinate 2,305 of JAKAYF010000020.1, read as the reverse complement.
TCTGGTCTTCTGCGGTCATTCTGATTTCTCCCGGGAAATTGTTTTTATTTGAAGGGTGCAATGCATTTTCATTCCTTCTTGAGAAGGGAAGCCATCTCTCTGAATCCCGGCTTCCCTAGTGGGTCTTTTTGTCCCTGTCTTTTGGGCGAGATGAACGGGACAAGTGCGACTGCGAGGACTCCTCCAAGGAGTCCAATGAGACCCAGGTCGTAAAAGATAATATTCGATGTAAATGCCTGGGCAAGCTTGTCTGGAAGGATGGCGGACGCATGGGGATCAGGACGGTAGGACAGCTGGGGCAGCATCTGTGAAAAGACGGGTTTGACATGAAGCACCAGATGGCGTCCGAGCATTGTTCCCCACGCACCTCCAATGAACTGGAAAACAAGGAGATAGGTTGTTGCGGCGCGGATGCGGTCTGCGGGAAAAATCGTGGCCGCAAGAGGGGCCAGCGATATCTGGGTCAGGGCCAGACCGGCTCCAAAAATGAGCTGGGACTTTATGATAAAGAAGAGACTGAAGCTGGTTGCAGGAAGAAAAAGAAAATCGATATTGGAAATGGAGACAAGAATGCATCCCGATGCAAGGAGGATGGGCCACTTTCCCGGCAGGAACCGGGAAAACAGGAAAGATAATGAAATCAGGATTTCCGTAAGGGCACCGACAGCGATCAGCTCTCCGGCGTTGTGGGCCATGAAGTGGTAGTTTTTCTCAAGATAGGGTGCAAGAAGATAGAGCCTTCCGAAGCTCTGTGTTGCCTGCAGGAATACGATTGCGAGAATGACGGCGAATAAAGGATTTTTCAGGATCTCGGTCGGGAGGATCGGATCCGGATGGAAAAAGGACCAGATCCAGAAAAGAAAAAAGAAAAGAACCCCGGCAACGAGGAAGAAGACGGTTTGGTCTGAATGCCATCCGACCCATTCTGCCCGCATGAATCCGGTGAAAAGAAATCCGAGGGACGCAGACAGGATGATGAATCCCGTCCCGTCAAATTGGCGGGGGTCCTGCCTGGGGTGATTGGAAAGGAACAGCTGGGCAAAGAGAATGGCCAAAAAACCGATGGGGATATTGACGGCAAAAGCCCATTGCCATCCCTGGTTGTCGATGATGAATCCGCCAATTGTCGGTCCGAGGGTCACCCAGATGGCGCTTGCAATGGCAAATGTGGACATGGCGACCGGGCGGATTTTTTCCGGGAAGGATTCCTGGATCAATATCGGGGCAAGGGGGAGCAGTATCCCGGCCGAGAGCCCTTCAAGTCCCCGGCTGAACATGGCTTCGGTGAAATTTGTGGACATGGCCATGAAAAGGGAGCCCAGCATGAATGCCAGAATAGCGCCCGAATACAGGTTCTTTTCTTCGAAAAAACCCCTCAGCCGATGCGACAGGGGAACGCCAACCGCAAGGGCCAGACTGTAGCTTGCGGTCAGCCATCCGGCTTCATAGCTTGTGACTCCGAGACTGCTTACGATAAAGACTCGCCCGACATTGGTGATCGTTGTGTCGGCAAGAGGCATTCCGACGCCGACAATGACGGAGAGGAGGACCAGCCAAGGAGAGATCTCCCTGTGTACGAGAAAAGTCCAGGGCTTCATCTTGAGCTCAGGAGATTCTGAAAGAGGGGGGGAGCTGAGAAATCAGGCCAGTCCAGGGAGTCTTCAAAATGGACAAAGGAGATCGCCAGAACAGCTGCCAGAAGCAGAAGGGTGATTTTGCCGATCAATGGTACGGAGGGATTCTTTTGAGCCGGAGAAGGTCCGGTATTGCCATGGATGAGCGCATAAATGAGCCAGAAGAGGAAAAACGCCAACAAGAGCAATATCTTTAAAAATCCATCCGGAACGAACATATCTCCCCCTACTTTTTTAAAGTAGGGGTCATCATCATCCGGTAGCAACTGCTGCCGGTGCGGTTCAGGCGAACCCCATCGCCCATATTTTGGGGTGACTGGGTCACCCATCAGATAGAACCATTATAAATGAACGTGTTACGAAAAACAAGCATTGTCCGGCAGTTCCTTCGACAGATTTGAGGTCAACGACCCGCCACCAAATCCGAGGCTTATCAAAGGGGAGAGCATCTCCCCCTCTCTTGCAAGGACCCCTAAGGGTGATCCTGTGACCGACTGTCTCACGATCGTCCGGAAATCATTATGATCGGTGTCATAATGATGCGGGACGAGCATGGGTCTCCCCGGTTTTCACTCCTGGCTCCCCGACCGGATCCGGCGTTTTTGCTTTCAGGAACTTTCACATGTTGCCAGGAAAAGGGATTCTTCACCTAGTCCCTCTTTTCTCTACAG
>JAKAYF010000019.1 GCA_021816465.1 Nitrospirota bacterium | reverse complement strand
TGAGTCAGCAAAGGCAGGAGTGGTTCCGGGAATACGCACAATGGCATGGCTTAACGGTCATGGATTGGGTGGGCAGTGGCAATATTCAGGCGTCTCCCGAGGATGCGGCTGAACACCTGCGTGAAGTTCTAGCCCTTTCGATTGACGAACGCCAGCGTTTGCCAACATGGACTGAAGCATTGCGGCAATTGATTTCCAAATCCGAGGATGCCGGCGTTTTGGTGATGGGGAGCTCTGTTGTCGGCGCCAATAGCCATCGCAAACTTGATGTTGAGGAGTTTCGTGGCTTTGCACTGTCCGACGACCTTGCTCCGCTGATATTTCTCAACGCCGCAGATAGCAAGTCGGCGCAGATGTTCACGTTGGCGCATGAGCTCGCTCACTTGTTGTTGGGCAAAAGCGGCGTGTCGGATACACAGGCGGGTAGAGTGCCCGATCTGGCCATCGAGCGCTGGTGCAACCGAGTGGCGGCAGAACTGTTGATGCCGCTCGATGAGACGCGGCGGGCGATCAATCACGATAAATCGATCGAAGGTGAGATCCAACGTCTTGCACGGAAATTCAAGGTGAGCACATTGGTAGCACTGCGTCGTTTGTTCGATGCAAGCCAGATCGATGAACTGACGCTGTGGCAGCTCTATCATTCGGAGGTCGAACGACTGCAAACTATTGAACGTGCTAGTGGCGGAGGAGACTTCTACCGTACATTAGGCGCGCGTACTGGTAAACGCTTCGCTAGAGCTTTGGTTTCAAGCGCTCTAGAGGGACAGACACTGTTTCAGGATGCTTTTCGTCTGCTCGGCTTGCGTAAATCGGAAACATTCTATACCGCAGCGCGCGAGCTGGGTGTGATGGCATGAGTTATTTACTCGATGCAAACGTGTTCATTTAAGCCAAGAACCTGCATTACGGTTTGGATTTCTGTCCAGCATTCTGGGGTTGGCTTATCGAACAGAAATCCCTTGGGCAAGTATTCAGCATTGACAAGGTAGCCGACGAAATCGAGGCGGGCAGCGACGAACTTACCGATTGGGCGCATAGTAATGGACAAGGACTATTTCGTGCCACCGACGCACAGGTGGCAGCGCAGTTCGGACGGGTGAGCCAGTGGGTCATGAGTCAACACTATGAGGCTGTCGCAATTAACACCTTCATGCAGGTAGCCGACTATTATTTGATCGCTCATGCACTGGCGGGCGCGCATGTCGTAGTTACCCATGAAGTGCCGAGCAATTCCATCAAGCGAATCAAGATTCCGAACGTCTGCGGCGGTCTGAACATACGCTTCATGACTCCCTACGAGATGCTGCGTCGTGAACGAGCGAGGTTTGTATTGGTCGGACACTATCCCTCCTCCTCTGAAATCGTAAATAAGCAGGATTGACCTTGGGGATTTGTAACCCTCCTCATAAATCTTGGTAGCGTAACAATGTGGAGACCCGGGACAAGGACTTGAAATAAAAACGCCCTTCTGGATATGGTTTGAATGTCCTACCAAGACATTCAGCAATCCAAGAGAGGGCGTTATGGGACAGATCCCACAGGAAAAAGATCTCAAAATCGAGTTTGGGTGTCAATTCACTCTGGCCTTGCCGAATGTTCGGCTGTCCACCTTGTTATCGGCATTTACGGTCCTTCTTCCGAAGATTCTGGGAGATTTTGTGCAGAAGGCCCTGATCGGCTATGGAGAGCTTCTGATGGCCCGAAGAAAGAAGCCGTTTTCTTGTGGGAGATGTGGGAACGAGGAACGGTTCATCTGGAAGACGCGGTGTGGCAAGCCGACGAAGGTTCTGACAACCTTTGCCTGGGTGACGCTTGGGCAGATGCAGATCCAGTGTTCGGGTTGCGGGCACAAGTTCTCGATTACCCGCATGCTGTTGGGGCTGGATCCCTACCAGCGGATCGCGCCGGAGGTGCGACGGAAGCAGGGGCTTCTGGGCGCCCTGACGACCTTTCGCGTGGCGGAGAAGTTCATGGCAACCTTCGGGGCGACGATCGACAAGATGACGATCTGGAGAGCGGTGCAAAAAACCGGGGAAGAGATCGCATTCTCGCTTGATCCGAAGGGAGAAGCCCGGGGCGAGGCGGACGGGACAGGAATCGGCATCAAAGGCATCAAGAAACGGGGCAAGGAACTGAAGGTTCTGGTGCAGTACATGAAAGGCGGAGCGATCCGGGTGGCGGGAATCGACATCGGCTCCTACAACGGAAACTGGGACCGTCTTTTCAAACAGAGCCTCAAGACACTCAAGGAGTTCAAGAGCTTTTTCCTGGTGACGGACGGAGACACGTCCATTCTGGACGGGCTCAAAGGGAAAGTGACAATCCTGTACCAGCGCTGTCTTTGGCATATTCCCCATCAGCTGAAATTCGCCCTTTGGCAGGACAAAGCGAAAGTGAAGAGGAAGAGCCCCGAATGGCTCTCCGTCATGGCCCGGATCTACGACATCGTGGGAATCCGCTCCGGTATCGACTCGGACGAGGAAATCCAGGCCCTGATCGCGCTCAAAACGAAGAAGCTCGATGAACTCGTCAAGGATTGCCGGACGAAGGAGTACAAACATGTCGTCTCCTACCTTGAGAATGCAAAGAATGACCTTTTCACAGGACTCTCGAACAAGCTTGAAGGAAAGACAAGCAGCCGCATTGAACGGCTTTTTCGGACCGTCAACACGCGTGTCAATGTCGGCAAGTGGACCACCAAGGGAGCTCTCAATGTGACCAAGGTCAGGCTCGCTTACTATTACAATGGGTTTGATCCGACAAAAGAAGAAAACCCATATCCAGAAGGGGTTGCTCAGGTCTCCACTTGACTACGCTACCTAAATCTTGGCCCTGTTACCCTATAGGCATGATGGGTAATGTCTTTCATTTCAACTAAACACCTTAGATCAGAGAGCATAGGAGTTTGAAAAAATACTTTCTAAAGAGACTTGCATCCAGTTGCGTTGCATGCGATGGGAAAGACAACTTCGTTTGATCAGATGCACGGCAAACCTCGCACTGAAGGGCTAAACATGCCCCCATAAGTATGCAATGAACACCGAGGAAAAATTCCTGTACAATTTTTCCGGTGAAGATCTGTGAACAGATATGTGTGGAAGAGGCGATTGAAAAAATCCGGGAATTTGTCGCGCGGGGCATAAGCTGCGCAGAACTGTCCCGGAGGGGGGAGGATGTCAAACTTGTTTTAAAGTTCCCCCCCCGGATCGGTTTGCTCGATTCTCCACAGGGAGGCGTTTTCCATCGACTACTCGGCACTTGAGTCCCTCAGGCGAAATCACCCGGCATGGCGACTCCTCTTGGCTGATCATGCCCCGCTTGTCGTGAGCTTTCTCCATCAGGTTTATATTCTTCCAAATGTGCGAACCCTGTCACTTGCAGAGATCGTTTCTCTTCTGGATGATACCCTCTACTCCCTTAGAGAGATTGCTGGAAACGATCTTTATCCCAAAGAAGCACGGGAGTACATTGAGGACTGGGCCTCTGACGAACGCGGTTGGCTCAGGAAGTATTATCCTCTAGAGAGCGATGAACCACACCTTGATCTCACACCGACCACCGAAAAGGCCATCGAATGGTTGCTGAGCTTGGAGCAACGTCAGTTTGTCGGGACGGAATCCCGTCTTTTGACGATTTTCGAACTCCTTCGCCAGATGACAGATGGAAGCGAGACCGATCCCGAGATACGCATCAGGGAGCTTGAACGGAGAAAGTCCCTGCTTGATGCGGAGATTCTAAGAATAAGGGGTGGGGACGTTGCTTTAATGGATGAAACGGCCCTTCGGGAGCGATTCCTTCAGGTGGACGGGATTGCCAGAGGGCTTCTTTCGGATTTCAGGGAGGTCGAGCAAAATTTTCGCACCCTCGATCGGGAAGTGAGAGAGAGGATTGCTACTTGGGAAGGAGCCAAAGGGGCACTCCTTCACGAGATCTTCGGCGAACGCGATGCCATTTCCGACTCAGACCAGGGAAAGAGCTTCCAGGCCTTCTGGGACTTTCTTATGTCCCCTTCCCGTCAAGAAGAGCTTTCATCCCTTCTCGAAGCCGCCTTTTCTCTAGAAGCGGTGAAGACGCTCCGTCCGGATCGTCGGCTTCTTCGCATTCATTACGACTGGCTTGAGGCAGGAGATGTGGCTCAGCGAACTGTTGCCAGACTTTCAGAACAGTTCAGACGGTTCCTGGACGATCAGACATGGCTCGAAAACAGGCGTATTCTGGAGCTTATTCGTAATGTTGAAAAGAAAGCGATTTCCGTAAGGGGGACCCCTCCGGAAAAGGATTTTATGACTCTTTCGGAGCCTTCTTGTGAAATTGTTCTCTCGATGGACCGCTCTCTTTATCGGCCGACTGTCAGGCCACAGTTTCCCGACCGGATCCTGACTTCGGGAGAAGAGGCGATTCCCTCAGATCTTCTTTTCGAACAGGTCTATGTGGATAAAGGAAAGCTTTCTGGCCGGATCTCTGCTGCCTTGGCATCCCGCAGATCTGTATCCCTTTGCGAGATTCTTGATGCGTATCCCCTGACCCAGGGGTTGGCGGAAGTTGTCGTTTATTTGAGTCTTGTCGCGGAAAACCCGAAGGCATCAATCGATGAGGAGCGCTCCTGGCCGGTTTTCTGGACCGACCCGGAGGGGGTCGTCCGAAAGGCGACTCTCCCGGAAATTCTCTTTTTCAGGCAATAGACGAACACACCCGTTTAAGGAGAGTCCATTATTCAAAGAGGATCATGCATGATAGAACAATATCAGGAAGAGGAATCGGGAAAAGGGAATTCTGACGCCGATCCGTTCACACCTGCTTCGGCTGGGGAGGGCTTGGGAGCCTCTCCAGTTCTTTCCCGGGTTTTGATAGCCCTTTTAAAGGGCGTTCTCATTCGGGAAGGAACGCCGCTTCTGTGGCAGTCCCTTCTGAAGCTTTCCGCCCGTGTTCGGGACTATGTGGCTGTTATTGGTCTGGACCTTTTAATCGACGAAACAGAGGGATTTGCCTATCTGAAACAAAAGGAGCCCATTCCGGGAGGGTCGACAGAGTCGGCGCTTCCGTCACTGATCCCGAAGCGTCAGATGGGCTATCAGGTGAGTCTTCTCCTGGCACTTATCCGGTCGAAGCTTGCCCAGTTCGATGCTGAAAGCGGAGATTCCCGGCTCATATTGTCAGCAGATGAGATCGTTGACCAGATGAGGGTCTTTCTTCCGGAGACGAAAAATGATGTTCGTCTCAAAGAGCGCATTCTGGTCCATGTGAACCGGATCGTTGAAATGGGTTTTCTCAGAAAACTCAAGGGACCATCGAAAGAGGCCGAGCGCTACGAAGTTAATAGAATTCTGAAGGCCTTTGTTGATGCTCAGTGGCTGGATGATTTTGACCGGAGGCTTTCGGAATATGCTTCGCTGGCTGGTCTGTCCGGAGATCCAGAAAGTGGAGAAATGACGGAAGGCGTCTCGTGAGGCTTCCCTTTACGGATTTTCCTATGGGAGAACGATCAGGCTTCCGCCTCCATCGCTTTGAAGTCTACAACTGGGGGACCTTTCATGAGAAGGTCTGGAGGCTCCTTCCTGCAGGGGAGAACATCCTTCTTACCGGTGATATCGGTTCGGGAAAATCGACTTTGGTGGATGCGCTGACGACACTTCTCGTTCCTCCACAGAAAATTGCCTACAACAAGGCGGCGGGAGCCGAAGCCCGGGAACGGTCGCTGCGTTCCTATGTCTTGGGCCACTATAAATCCGAACGCTCTGAAACTGGACTTTCTGCCCGTCCTGTGGCCCTCCGGGAGTCGGGGGGATTCTCGGTTATTCTGGGTGCTTTTAAAAACGAGGACTTAAACCAGACTGTGACACTGGCCCAGGTTTTCTGGATGAGGGAAGCCCAGGGGCCTCCTGCCAGGTTTTATGTGGTAGCAGAGCAGGACCTCTCGATATCTGGTCATTTTTCAGGATTCGGATCCGAGATTGCCGATCTCAAAAAACGCTTTAAAAACTTCGGGAAATTAGAGATGTTCGAGACTTTCCCTCCTTATAGTTCAGCCTTCAGAAGGCGGTTCGGGATCGACAACGAGCAGGCTCTGGATCTTTTTCATCAGACGGTTTCCATGAAGTCGGTGGGAAATCTGACCGACTTTGTCCGGGACCATATGCTGGAACGTGGTACCGGGTTTTCGAGAATTGAGGCGCTGATTACCCATTTCGACGATTTGACGCGGGCGCACGAAGCGGTGATCCGTGCAAAGAGACAAATAGAGAAACTTTCACCTCTTTTGGAGAATTGTTCTTCCTACGAAAAAGCGGTCGAGGAGATCTCGGGGCTTTTGAAAATGGAACAGGCTGTTGGTCCATGGATTGCTTCCATTGAGACGACACTTATTGAGGAGGAGTTAAAGGGGGTTTCAGAGTCCCTGATCGTTCTCTCCGCCTCGATTCGTGCATCCGAGGAGAGGCGCTCCGGGGAAGTGCTCGAGCGCGACGCTCTCAAGCAGGCCATATCTGAAAATGGTGGGGAACGTCTTGAAAAGCTTCGGCTTGAGATTCGGGAAAAGGAAACCTTAAGGGTCGAGCGCCTTGCAAGATCGGAGCGATACGATAAGCTTGCCACCTCCCTTTCTCTTCCCCGGGCTTCTGGCCCTGAAATCTTTGGGACAAATTTGAATGCGCTCCTTCGAATCCGGGAGGAGGAAGAAAATCGTCTGTCGACCATTGCCAGTCGTGAGACAGAGATCTCGGTCATAAAGAAAACGCTTGCGATGAGCTATGAAGGGATTGTTTCAGAAGTTTTATCCCTGCGATCACGTCTTTCGAGTATTCCTGCCGGGCAACTTTTAATTCGCCAGAATATCTGTTCCGCGCTCAAGATCGATTCGGACTCTCTTCCTTTTGCGGGTGAGTTGATCGGAGTCATGGAAAGCCAGCGGGACTGGGAAGGGGCGATAGAAAGGGTCCTCCATCATTTCGCCCTGTCGATTCTGGTGCCGGACCGCCTTTATCAGGCAGTGGCCCAATGGGTTGATAGAACATCCCTGTCAGGGCGTCTGGTCTATTATCGTGTTCGTCAAGGGATCCCAAGGGAAGGGAGGTATGATGGCGAGGAGGGTTTGCCCATTCGTTCAGACTCTCTTCCGGAAAAGCTTGATGTGCGATCCGGATCGGAATTTTCCGAATGGCTCCATTCTGAAATTGCCCGCCGCTTCAATTACGTTTGTTGCACCAGTCTCGATGATTTTCGACGGGAGCGTGCCGCTCTGACTTTGGCTGGCCAGATCAAGTCGGCTTCCGGAAAACACGAGAAGGATGACCGGTACCAGATTGGCGACAGAACGCGATATATCCTGGGATGGTCCAACAAGGAAAAGATCCAGGCTCTTGAGAAAGAGGCGAGAGATCTGAAGGTTCGTATGGACGGGGCAGGGAAGGAGATTTCTTCTCTTTCGGCGGAGCGCAAGATGGTCATGGATCGTCTTGGCGTACTGGGAAGTATTGGCGAGTATAGGGATTTCCGGGAAATGGACTGGAAGTCCGTTGCGGTTCTTGTTGGGAGAATGGAGACGGAGCGGGATTTTCTTGAAAAGGGATCCGATATACTGAGGGCTCTCGAAGGGCGCCTTGGAACAATTGAAGTCGAGATGAGGAAAACCGAGGAGGGATTGGTTCGCCTGATTTCACGTCGTGGGGCTGAGGAAGGGCGCAGAGAGAGGGCCACTGAACGGGTGGCTGAACTTTCCGGGATTCTTCGGGATGTACCGCCCAACTTTTCCGAAACGCTCGTTCCCCGACTGATGGCTCAGTTCCGCTCCGACCTTCCTGATGATTTACGGAAAAAAGAAGCCTTTGGTAAAGACGGACTTTTCACTCTTTCCTGTCTCGCCTCCCGGGAAAAGGGCATGCGTCAGAAACTTGCCGAGCGAATCCGGTTGTTGTCCCAGAAAAACCAGCAGTTGAGAGATGCAATTCTAAAAGCCATGCATGATTACAAGGCCATGTTTCCGGTTGAGACACAGGAGGTGGATGCCCGGGTGGAAGCGACTGACGCTTATCGGTCGATGCTTCGCTCTCTCGAGATGGACGATCTTCCCCGTTTTGAAGTCCGTTTCAAGGAGCTCCTAAACGAAAATACGATTCGGGAGGTGGCAGGATTCCTGTCCCACCTGAATCGGGAAGTCCAGAGTATTCGGGAAAGGGTGTCGAGAATCAACGCATCCCTTGCGGGGATCGACTATACCGCTGGACGTTATATCGTTCTCGAGGCCAAATCCTCGAACGACCCCGAAATCAGGGATTTTCAGCAGGACCTTCGTGCCTGCACCGAAGACTCGATGACAGGATCGACGTCGGAGTCCTACTCTGAAGCGAAGTTTCTTCAGGTTCGTCGCATTATTGAACGATTCAGGGGGCGGGAGGGGTTGGCAGAAATGGACCGCCGATGGACGGAGAAGGTTACTGACGTCCGGAACTGGTTTGCTTTCTCTGCTTCGGAAAGGTGGAGAGAAGACAATACCGAATATGAGCACTATACCGATTCGGGAGGAAAATCGGGAGGTCAGAAGGAGAAGTTGGCCTATACCGTTCTGGCTGCCAGCCTTGCCTATCAGTTTGGCCTTGAGTGGGGATCCCCAAAGACCCGAAGCTTCAGATTTGTGGTGATTGATGAGGCCTTTGGACGCGGCTCCGATGAGTCGGCCCGATACGGACTCACCCTTTTCAAGCGTCTGAACCTTCAGCTCCTGATTGTCACCCCTCTTCAGAAGATCCATATCATCGAACCTTTTGTTTCCTCGGTGGCCTTTGTCCACAACGAAGAGGGACGGATCTCGCGGATCAGGAATCTCACGATCGAGGAGTACCGATCAGAGAAGGAGGCCCGAGAGTCCGAAAGAGAGATCTCTGGGAGTAACCCTCCTTTAGGAACGGGAGAAACGGATAGGGTCTCTTGAGGAGAGATCGGTGAAAAAAAAGGGTGGAGGAAATATCTGGTCGACTCCCGGGGAGATTCGGGAAAAGATCATGCGCCTCTGGGACCGGGGAGACATTCTTTCTGCCCGGATCAGGATGGAGAGTCCGTTTCCCATAACGCTCTCTCTTCGGAGGCCCGGTGCAAGGGATCTTCTGGAACGCTTCGGAGAGGTCCGGGAATGGATTCGCTCCCTGGAAGAAGGGAGTCAGGACGGAAAGGGGTTTGGATACCGGATCGTCTGGACCACGGTGAACCATCGAATCCTCGGCCGAAACAGGATCCCTCTCTCCGTTGTCATTCCGACAGAGAGTGATGCTCTTCACCTGATCGGAAGGTTGAAGGAGTCAACTTTGTGGCAAGGACTGTTCGAGCAAACACTACTCCTTTTCCCATCTCTTTCAGGATGGTTTCTGAATTCACCGATGGAGGTTCTTGATCATCTAAGGGAGTGGGACCGGATTCTGTCCGTTCTTGGATGGTTTTCCATAAATCCAAGACCCGGGCTTTATCTGCGACAACTCGATATTCCGGGGGTCGATTCGAAGTTCATCGAGTCCCGCCGGAAGATTATCTCGGAGCTTTTAGACTGGATACTGCCTGAAAACTGGATCGACCAGTCCGTCTCCGGAGCCCGGGGATTCGAACGTCGATACGGACTTCTGGGAAAGCCTGCCCTTCTGCGCTTTCGCCTTCTTTCCCGGGAGGTCTTTCAGGGAGAATTTTCCGATATGGCGGTTCGGCCGGAAGAGTTTTCCCGAAGTCATCTCGGGGTCAACCGGGTTTTCGTTACGGAAAACGAGATCAACGGGCTGGCATTCCCGGATGTTCCCAAGGGGCTGGTCATTTTTGGCCTTGGCTACGGGGTGGACCGTCTGGCCGATGTCCGCTGGCTTTCGGGTGTCGATCTTTTCTATTGGGGAGATATCGATACGCACGGTTTTGCGATCCTCGACCGGTTGCGTTCCTACTTCCCGAATGTCCGCTCCTTTCTGATGGACCGGGAGACGCTTTTTGCCCACCGTCCGTTGTGGGGCCATGAGCCGGATCCTTTTTCGGGAGTCTTGACTCGTCTTACCCCTTCGGAAGAATCCGTGTTTGAACTCCTGAAAAGCGATTCAGAAGGCCCGGGAGTACGCCTCGAACAGGAGCGGATTCCCTTCGGATGGCTGCAGGAGGCTGTTCTGGGACTGTGATCCACACGGAAAAATCTTCAGATTCCAAGGCCCATTTTTGAGGACATCTGCAATTCACGACTGCTGGATCGGGGAATAAAATCGGCAATATCCCATCGGACTCACAGGGCCTTCGACTACTTCGCAGAGCCCCATTTTCCCCATCATTTTGCCTTTCATTCCATCCATCGGCATTCCCTGCATCATCCCGCCCATCCCGGGCATGTTTTCCATCATCTGTTTCATTTTTGGATCAGCAGGAAGAAAATGTGTGCAGCTCATACACATTTTCCCTTGATCTGGATGCGACTGATAATGGGCGATCTTTTTACTGACTTTCGGGCTCCCTGCTAAAGCCTGATTTCTCTTGAGCAAGATCCATCCGGCTCCCAATAGTGCAAAAAACAACATTCGCTTCAAAAAATCTCTTCGTGAAACACTCTTTTTAAAGCTTCTCAAAGGTTTTTCATCCATAATTTTCTCCAGGAATTATAAGATTCAATTTCATCGGCAGCTGATCCGGATTGAACACTATCTTTAATGGAAGAGCCCCCCCGGAAGCGAATGTTCCGGGAGGGTCTTCTTCCACAGGAGCCCCTGAGTTTTCCATCTGCAGAGGCGAACCCGCTCAAAAATCATTGAAGATAGAACATGTCCGACCGGGTCACTTTTTCTGAATGATCTTAAGGAGAAGTGACTCATCCCTGATCATCTGGTCCATCATTTTGTTCATGAGAAGATTGTATTCCTCCATCCGGCGATCTGAACGGATAATATCCGCGATGGTGGTCATCCGTCCCATTTTCATGCTTTCCTTCATCAGGGCATTCATCTCTTTTTTCATGATTCTGTTGTTGGTCTTGATCATTTTTATTTGTGCGGCCAGGGCGTTCTGTCGTTCCATTCCCTTCGCTTTTTCTGCCAGAAGCAGTTTTTTCTCAGATGCATCCATCTTCTGGTTCAGGAAGACATCCGCAGGGTTCATTGCCCATGCTCCCACGGGGAAACCCAGGGAAAAAATGGCCGATGAAATAAGAATCACTCTTTTCAACATGGTGTATCCTCCATTGTTATTTATGAGATGTTTTGGTCTCCGACCGGAAAAATCCGGTCGATGGACTGAAATTCAATTCATAATAAGCCATCCCGGTTGGCCTTTCTGCCCTGAGATGAAGCTTCTTCATCGAAAAAACGGCTCACCCAGGGCAGCCGACCTCCGTAAACTTACTGGACCTCTTCTATCTTTGTGATAACGGGGCCTTGACTGTCCTGAATAACATCAAAACGGACATGTTCCCCTTTTTTCAGAGAGGACAGGTATGAGCGGTGCTTTACACTGAAGGCCATGGTCATTCCCTTCCACCCGAATGCCTTGATGGGGCCATGGGCAATGGTAACCGTTCCTGCTTTCTGATCCACCGCCTTGACGACTCCTTTTCCGTGTCCGACGGATGTCGCTGCACTTTCTGTCCCGGAGGACATGCCGGACATTCCGTTCATGTTTCCCATTCCTCCCCCCATGTCGTCAGCCATGGCGATAGTGCTGGCAAGAAGCATTCCTGTCAGAAGCATCGTGGCTCCCGCCATTGTTCTCAATCGGTTTTTCAAAGTCTTCATCAGCTGTTTCCTTTCGTTTAGGGTTTGAAGGTCGCAGAAGGAGAGATCTCCTTTGCTTGTGATGGATCGAGCCCCGATCCGCCGGCCAATGAGTTCCGGCGGAGATCGGCCTCTTTCCAGAAGCGAAACAGTACAGGGATAACGAGAAGACTCAGGATCATGGCGGTCACCATGCCTCCAACCATCGGAGCAGCGATCCGTTTCATGACATCCGATCCGGTTTTATGGCTCCACATGATCGGAAGAAGTCCCGCCAGGATGACTGTTCCCGTCATGGCGATAGGGCGCAGACGATAGAGCGTTCCTTCAATGATTGCTCCATCGAGATCTTCCGGGGTCACAAGTCTCCCTTCTTTGATGCGAAGTTCCACGGAGCGATCGAGGTAAAGGATCATCACGATGCCAAACTCGGCGGCCACACCGGCCAAAGCGATCATTCCGGTGATGACGGCCACGGACAGGCGATAATGAAGTCCATAGAGAAACCACAGGCTTCCGAGTACAGCAAATGGAAGCGACAGGAGGACCATTCCTGTTTTGGCAGCACTCCTGAAATGGATAAGCAACAAGACGACAATGAGTAAAAGGGCCAGTGGCAGGACCAGCGCCAGACGTTTTTTAGCCCGTTTGATGGAGGTGTATTGTCCCGACCAGGAAAGGGTCGTTCCCGGAGGAAGCAGGACAGATCTGGCAATGGCCTTTCGTGCCAGGGCGACATAGCCGCCCAGATCGCCTCCCTTGGGTTCGATATAGATCCATCCTGTCAGTCGGGCATTTTCGGTCTTGATCATTGTGGGGCCGTCTGTGATCGAAAGGGATGCCAGACGGGAGAGGGGGACCTCTTGTCCGTCCGGTGTCGAAAGAAGGGATGCGCCAATGGCATCAAGTGATCCCCGATCTTCTCTGGGGTAGCGAAGATTCAGGGGGAATCGCTCCCGACCATGAATCACGGTTGTCAGGGATTCTCCGCCGATGGCGGTTTTCACCAGCCGGTTGACATCTTCGATGTTGAGGCCGTAGCGGGCGGCTGTTTCGCGATGAATGTCCACGACAATGTAACGGCCTCCCGTGAGCCGATCAGCGTAGACAGAAGACGTTTCAGGGAGTTTTTTGAGAACCTCCTCGATCTGACGGTCAATCCGGTTGATGGCATCGAGTGATGGAGCTGTTACCTTGAGTCCCAATGGGGATTTGATTCCCGTTGAGAGCATGTTGACCCTGTTGATGATCGGCATGGTCCAGATATTTGAAATGCCCGGAAGCAGGAGGCTCTCATTTAAACGCTCCTTCAGTTTGGAGAGGGTCATTCCCGGAGGCCATTCGCTCCGTGGTTTGAGCATCACTACCGTATCGAACATTGTGAGGTGGGCGGAATCCGTCGCTGTTTCGGCGCGGCCTGCCTGACCGAATGCGTGATCGACCTCGGGAACGGTTTTGATGAGCCGGTCGGTGATCTGGAGCAGATGGGCCGATTCTCCCACCGAGATGCCGGGAGTCATGGTAGGCATGTACAAAAGATCGCCTTCATAGAGAGGTGGCATGAACTCCGTTCCCAGGTGAGACAGCGGGATCACCGCTGTGGCAAGACATATTCCGGAAAAGACAAGCGTGAGCTTTCTGTGTCGAAGGACCCAACCGACGACGGGCCGATAAAGAAGAACAAGGATCCGGTTGATGATGTTGGACTCCTCCGGTTTAGTCTTTCCCCGAATGAGAAGGCCCATCAGGACCGGAACCAGTGTGATCGAAAGACCGGCGGAGATGGCGATCGAATAGGTTTTGGTAAAGGCCAGAGGTTTGAAAAGCCGGCCTTCCTGTTCCTGAAGTGCGAAGATGGGGAGAAAGGAGACTGTAATCACCAGGAGCGAAAAGAAGAGAGAGGGGCCAACCTCCAGTGTGGAAGCAAGTGCGCTCTCCCAGGGGGAGACCGATCCATCGGCACGTTCCCGGTGTTTGTGCATGTTTTCGATCATCACGATCGCCGCGTCGACCATGACCCCGATGGAGACTGCGATTCCGCCGAGAGACATGATGTTGGCGGTAAGTCCTTGTCGCGCCATCAGGACAAACGCTGCAAAGATTCCCACCGGAAGGGAGAAGATTGCCACCAGTGAAGAGCGAATACTGGAAAGGAAGACAAGACAAACCAATGAGACGGCGATGGATTCTTCCAGGAGTTTTTCCAGAAGAGTCCTGATACTTTTCAGAATGAGGGTAGAACGGTCGTAGGTTGTTACGATCTCCACCCCTGGAGGCAGCATGGGCGTGAGACTCTTGAGTTTTGCCTTGACCGCTTCGATAATTTTGAGGGCGTTTGTTCCGCCTCTGGCAATGACAATGCCTCCCGCAACTTCGCCTTTGCCGTCGAGTTCCGCCACGCCTTGCCTGAGTTCTGGCCCCAGGTGAACAGACGCGACATCGCCGAGCCGGAGAGGGTTCCCCCCGGCTCCCGATACAAGAGGGATCTTCCTGATATCAGAAATCGAATGAAGATATCCCCGAGTCCGGATCATATACTGGGCTTCATTCATATCCACGACCGAACCGCCCACTTCTCCGTTCGATTTCCGGATGGCTTTCTCGATTTGTGACAGAGGGATATGATTGGCCAGAAGTTTTCGTGGATCGATGACCACTTGAAACTCCTTCACCATCCCCCCTAGCGACGCCACCTGCGCTACGCCATGGATGCTTTGCAGTTCAAATTTCAGGAACCAGTCCTGAAGGGTCCGGAGCTGTGACAGGTCGAGAGAGTGTGTGCGATCGACGAGTGCGTATTCATAGACCCATCCTAATCCGGTAGCGTCGGGGCCAAGAGAGGCGGTGACTCCGGATGGAAGGCGGCCTTCGACCTGATTGAGGTACTCGAGAACACGGGATCTGGCCCAGTATTGGTCAGTCCCGTCCTTGAACAGAATATAGATGAGGGAATTTCCAAAGTCGGAATAACCGCGCACATGCCGGACTCCGGGAATCGTCAGGAAGGCGGTCGTCAGCGGGTAGGTTACCTGATTTTCGACGACGGACGGAGGCTGTCCGGCAAAAGAGGCCTTGACGATAACCTGCGTATCGGACAGGTCCGGGATGGCATCCAGCGGGCTTTGATAGAGGGAGATCGCCCCCCATCCGATGACGGCGAGGGCCAGACCCAGAACCCAGAATCTCCGATGAATGGACCAGGTGATGATCTTTGTAATCATGGCTGGTCTCCTTTGGACATCCGGGCGGAAACATTCTCGAACTGGGATTCCGCATCGAGAAGGAACTGTCCACTGACGACGACCCGCTCTCCTTCGTCAAGCCCCGAGACGACTTCGACCCAGTGGCGTGACCGGGCTCCGGTCTTGATGATGGCTGGCCGGAAGAGCCCCTTTCCGGTTTCTGTGATCACGACCGTTTTGGAGCCTGTCCGGATCAGGGCTTCCCGCGGGATGACCAAGACATCCGGATGCGGGTCGGGATGCAGCGTGGCCTCAAGATACATTCCCGACTTCAAAAATCCGTCAGGGTTTGGAACTGTAACCCGGGCCCGGACTGTCCGGCTGGTTTTTTCCACCGCGGGATTCAAGAATTCCAGGGTCCCCCGGTATGTTCTGGTGGACGGGGATGGGACTTGAAGGAGAACCGCGTCTCTATTTTTGACCCATTCAAGTTCCGGATTATAAAAGAACACATTGACCCAGAGTTTTGATGTGTCAGCCAGTGTCATCAATGGTGTTTTTGGAGAGATCTCCCCACCGATCCGGGTCGAAATTGACGTCACGACGCCTGAGTAGGGGGAGATGACCGGGAGAATGGATCTGGGTTTTCCTGTTTTCTCAAGCCTCTTGATTTCAGATTCGGGGACGCCAAGCAGATGCAGCCGTTCCTGCGCCGCTTTCCAGATATTCTGGTTGTCTACTGATTCTGGATCGGAGCGGAGTGCCTGAAGTGCGATCCGGGCTTCATATTCTGAATTGGCAAGTTCGGGGGAATAGATTTCCGCAATGGTTTGTCCTTTTTGAACGCGATCTCCCTCGGACTTAACCGTCAACGTTCTTACCCACCCTGAAAATCGTGTCGTAATGACCCGTATGCGGTGCTCATCGAATGTAACGGTTGCTGCTGCCCGGATGGTGCGGGAGAATGTCCGCCTTTTGACTGTCGCAAGACGTATCCCGAGCGTCTGGCGAATTTCAGAACTCACCTTGACCGATTTTCCGGAAGAGATCTCTGAGCTTGAAAAGACCGGGAGGTAATCCATTCCCATGTTGTCCTTCATCGGATGGTTCGCATGAATGGAGGGGTTCATGGGATTTCTCCAGTAAAGGATCGTTGGTTTTGGAGTGGTCTCCGGCTTCTTAGCCATTATCGGAGAGTTGGCTTTTGAAGAGCCTCTCCAGTGGTTGGCTCCGACACCGATCCCTATTCCCAGAAAAAGGACCAAAAAGAAAAAAACAAGAGATCTTTTATTCATGGGAACCTCCCTGGATGAGTCCTTTAAGGTAGTCAAGTCTGGCCATTTCTTTCATCTTTTCGACCCGGATATCAAGCGCCTGAATCTCGATGTCCTCAACTTTCTTCATTGACTCAAGAACACGTTCCATGCCGACTGTGCCTGTCGAATAGGCATTCAGTGCGGCGTCTAGATTCCTGCGTGCCTCAGGGAGAAGGCGGTGGTCAAAGAAAAGTGCTCGATGAGAGCTATGGAGGTAGGAGGTCTCAGCGTCTCTGATCTCCTTGGCAAACTTCTGGATCAATTCTTCACGCTGGGACTCAAAGGAGTGGAGAATGGCCTCTTCCTCCTGGACTTTCTGATCTTGCCGTTCTCCTGGGCGAACCGGGAGGTTCATCGTCAGAACCACCGAAAAAAGATTGGGAGTGGCTGTAATGAGACTTGGACCCATGAAGTAGCTGTAGTCTCCTTCGACAGAAAAGGCGGGAATTTTGTCTTTTGTTGCGGCTTGGACCCGAAGCGCCTGGGAGGCATTCTTGTCAGCGCTGGACTTGAGTGCGGGATGGTGATTGATCCGGGTCAGCAGTATGGACTCGGGAAGAGGGACCGGAAAGCTTGGTTCTTCTGAAGCGATCCTGAAAGCTTGAGATCGGTGCATGAGGCTCATCAGGTGATGGAGGCTCTGTTCTCTCCTGATCTGAAGAACTTCCTCTTTATCTTTGAGATTATCTTTTTGAAACTGGGCGATAAGGAGATCGGACTCAGATCCCGTGCCCTGCCGATATCTCGTCAGGGCAGACTGGAATGCCTCCTGCCAGAGGTGGCCGATTGAGCGGAGCAAGTCTTCCGTCCTGGTGTCGCGGTAAAGGTCCATCCATGTTAACCGGACATCCCGGACAAGGTGGAGTTTGCGGTCTTCAAGCTTCCAGCCGGAGGCGGTCTGCTCCCGTAGAAAACCTTGGCTGAGAAGAGCTTTTTTGCCCCATGGCGCAAAGCTTTGTCGAAGTCCTACCGTTGTCATGGCCAGGAGGCTTTGCCCCATGTTAAAACTGATCGGGAAGTACTGTTCCCCCAGAACCAGCTTGGGGTCAGGCAGTTCTCCAGCCTGAACGGAGAGGGTTTTCTCCCGGGCCATCCGGGCACGTTCCCTGGCCAGAGCGGGGTTTTTCCCTAGAGCCTCTCCGACGGCCTGATCTATTGTCAGGACAGGAAGAGACATTTCCTTTAGAAATGGCGGATTTGAAAGACTGCTTCCATCCGCCCAGGCCATTGAATTCTGTCTGGATGTTCCGAACAGGAGTGCAATGGTCAGGAGGATTTGAAGAAGAGTCTGAAAAAACCGGTATTCCCCTGACCATTGGAGTCTCGCCGAAGAGGAATGCGGTGTTATGGATGGTTCTTTGGAGAAAATGAAAAACGAGATAGTGTGAAAAAATGACATAAGGCCTCCCCAAGTTCAAAAACGGCATGAAAATCCGAAGTTTGACGAACCTGGTCAGTCTCAGATCAGAAGAGGGCGGCTAACGGGGGGGAAGGAGGAGAATTTGTTTGAAAACGAATGGTGCAGGAGCTGAACTTTCAGGAGGAATCTTGGCTGGTTTGGAATGAAGTCTGCGATGGCTGGGAGCGGCTGAAGCTGTATGCGCGAGAAGGAGAAAGTGTTTTCCTCTCCAGGAGCGGAAAGAACACACAGATCACAAAGGGATGCCTTGCAAAGGGCGACCCGGTTTTTGCCATGGCAACAGGGAAGGGATCCCTTCATGGGACACGAAACGGGCATGGTCTTTCCGGAATGAAGACTTTGTCCCATAGCCATTGAAGGAGCCATGGCATGGGCAACAGAAGGCTTCCCTGTCCCGGCGAAAATCCAGACCAGACCGAGAAGAAAGACAATCCAGAAAACATTTTTTTTAAATAGCCCAAAGTGTTTCATGGGGTCATTGTGGTCCTGTTTCATGTTCCTTGTCAATCTGAATCGGGGTCTGAATACAAAAAAAAAGCTGCTCAGGAAGAGTTTTTCCCGAGCGGCTTCTGGACCAATCACTCTATATCGGAAACGATCAGGGCGCATTCCCTTGGATGTTGAGGCTCTCGGTCGATCCCCGGCCCAAATCTTTGGAAGCTTTTTCATACTGATCCTTTGCTCTGGCGGTGTTCCCCATAATGGCATATTCGCGCCCGGCCGACAGCCGTAACTCTGCTGCCTTCGTGTATTTCTGAGAGGCATCAAGGTGGTTCAGGCTTGAACTCTCTGTCCCGGCGGTTGCTTCTAGTTTTTGAGCGTCGGAACGAAAGTGGTCCGCACGGCTCTCACGGTCGCCACTGAGCGAGGCGCAAGCTCCAAGAAGCATACTGACAAAGAGAAGTCCTGTGGCAAAGGAGCCTGTTAACAATCTATTCTTTTTTTGAATTTCCATTCTGCCTCCTTTAATCGTTGATGTGTTGCAAGTGAAACGCCAGATTTTTTAGCATGTAATGATAAGAAATTGTGCTAAAATTAATAAGTTAATACTTATAGTATTGCACACTTTTTAAGAATTTGCAAATTCTTAGATGTAGCAATTAAAAATATGGAGACCACTTCTCCTGAAAGAAAGCAAAGATGGGTGTGGATAGCTATCGGGGATGTCCAGATGGATGTATCGGAGTGCAATCATTTTCAAAAGTGATACTGAAGACAGTCATGAGATAGAATCATCAACAGGGTAACAATCTTGGAAATCTGGATTTTTAAAGTATTGATTTTCTGTTCTTAAAGGATTGTTACTTGCATCGGGTCGGTTTTTGGCAGCGGTGTTGCTTCCTCTGCTTTGCGGTTCATTTTGTGATAACAGGAGGTTCCCTTGGACATCTTGGTTCGTCAATGGATTCGATTGGCGGGAGCCGTTTCTTTGACAGCTATTCTGATTCTGCCTGGAGCCACAGAGGCGATTGCCCAGTCCGGGGAATGGACTGTTCCTGTC
Organism: Nitrospirota bacterium; assembly: GCA_021816465.1. GTDB lineage: Bacteria > Nitrospirota > Leptospirillia > Leptospirillales > Leptospirillaceae > Leptospirillum. Next base: position 13,273 of record JAKAYF010000019.1, on the reverse strand, counting down.
GCTCCGGGGGGGCCTTTTGACCGTGTCTACTACCCCCAGAATGCGCCTGTCGGTCCGGATGCCGGCTTTGGTCCCCGAAATTGGACACAGATGAACCAGAGTCCGGAACACAACGCTGCCATTGAGATTCCTGAAAAATCCCCTGACTGGTTTCACACAGGGGTATTCTGGCGCTATGCCGAAGCACGTGCGTGGCCACTCTCCCGGCACATTGCCTTTGGAACAGAAACCGATGGTGAAATTGAGGCCGGGGCTGTCCAGACCCAGTTTTATGGGAATGCTCTTGGTGTCAGCGAAGTCGGCGGGGTTGTCTATGCGGAAAGTGATGACATGTTCGCTTATGCTCTCAATGCCCGGACAGGACAGCTGATCTGGAGAACGAGCCCTGTCGGAAACCATCTGATGGGCAATCCTCTGGTCAAGGGCCACTTTGTCTATCTTTCTGCCGGAGGAGTCGGATTCAATTTTGCGAATGTCGTCCGGTTTGCAAAAAAAGGGCGAGCGGTTCGCGGGATGGATGTGAGCTACAATGGAATTTACGCTCTCGACAAGACAGACGGACATCTGATCTGGTACCGGGGGTCGGTCGGCGAGGCGATGCCCACACCCGCCATTGATGGGAATGTTCTTTTTTTTGCAACGGGATCAGGGTCGGTTCATGCTCTGGACCGAAGAACCGGACGACCGCTCTGGAGTACCCATCTAAAGGGGAGCGACAACATGTCGAGTCCGGCGGTCGATCATGGACAGCTCTTTCTGGCGATGGCGTCTCCTCCAAGGCTTTACAGTCTTTCTGCCAAAACAGGAAAGCTTTTATGGAGCCAGACGATCAAGGGGGCAGCAAATACCGGAATGGGCGATGTCAGACCGGCTGTGAGTAATGGGATTGTCATCATGGACACCGTTACCAAGCCAGAGATGATCCACGGAGATCCAACCCTGGACCCTGTTGTTGAGGCATTTGATGCCAGAACGGGAAGACCACTCTGGCTTCGCTCCATGGGGCGTGGTCCAACACCTCCTGCTTTTAAGGGTGGGGTTCCGATGATTCATGGTAATACGGTCTATGTGGGCTCTCCTGTGAACGGGGTCTATGAGGCACTGAACCTGAAGACAGGAAAGCTTCTCTGGAAGTGGAGCCGGATCAAGGCCGCCCGGGGTGCCCCGACACTCTACAAAAACAGACTTTTCATCTCAGGGGGAGATGTCCTTTATGTTCTTGACCCAGTAACCGGACGGGAGACGGGTTCGGTGAAAATTGGGGGGCGCATGGGTATCGTAAGCCCAACGATTGTCGGGGGAACCGCCTATCTGGCCAATACCTGGGACTGGATTGTTGCTGTGCCGGTGGGGCGTTTTGTGAAGCCATAACAATCCGGTAAGCGCTTTATAATGCTTTTTCTTCTTTTCGGGCAAAAAAACGGTAGGAAAAGAGAAAAAAGGGTGGAAGCAGCGAGGGCCATATGTCTCTTGCTGCAAATCCCGAAAATCCCCATCGGGAAATCATTGCTCCGGCAGTAAAGCTTCCAAAGACTCCTCCAAGAACAACCGCAAGATCGATATACCCGACGAACTGGTTGAAAACCTGATTCTCCCTTGCTCTTTCCCGTGCCCAGATCAGGCTTGTCATGGCAAAAAGTCCCGCTCCCCATCCGTCAAGAAGGGCAATTGCAAGGATTGCCCATGGAGAATGGGCATGGGAAAGGGCAAAAAGTCTCAAGGGCTGGGCAAGGAAAGATGCCAGAATCACTTTGGTGACGGGAAGTCTCGAAAGCCACCTCGAGTAGATCAAAGACATGATGACCATGGTCAATTCAGCAATGGCCGAGACCAGAGGGATAAAACTGCTGTTTTTGGTGATTCCCCTGAGAAACAGTTCGGTAAATGGCAATAGGGGGGCATTTACAAAATGAAAAGAGAAAAAAGCCAGCAGCATCCATGTCTCGGCCTTGCCAGGGAAAAGAATTTGCGTGCGTTTGGTTTTGGTGGTCATTCTGTCCGGTAACTGAGTATGTGTTGACACAATCCAGATGTTCAGGATCAGGGTCAGAATCCCGACGGCTTCAATAGACGAAGAGATCCCGAAAAAATAAAGAGTTGTTCCTGCCAGAAGACCGACAATGCCCAGAATGAAATGCTGGACGAGAACAAAGGAGTTCAGAGCCTTCCGTGTGGTCGGGGAGGAGTTCTTTCGATTGAATAGTGCTAATGAAAGGGGAAGGTAGGGGAGTCGGCCCACCCATAGCATAAGGGCGAGTATGACTCCGTAAAAGGCGTCATGCACGGATGTAAAGGCAATGAGAAGAAGGGGGAGGGGGAGCAAAAAGAGAAGGATGAGAAATCGGGAAGGGGATTCAATGCGGTCAAGAACATATCCGAGGGGAACCCTGAAAACGAGCGGTAGCAGGTTTCCGAATCCAAGGACAAGTCCAATTTTTGATTCCCCAAGACCATTGCCCTGAAGGATGATGCTGATGAACGGCCAGACAAACTCTCCCATCAGTCCATTTGCAAAAAGTGGAACCCAGATGATCCCCGGCTAGGTTTTGTGTCCGGTTTCATTTCTTGGAGGTCTCATTGATTTCCTGCTCCTTCTAATCTCCATATTTTGATAATCATGCCATAAAAATCTCGTCTCAACAGTTTGCTGTCCATGAAATCCTGAAAAGACGTTTTTTCAGGACGGAAATTCTGGCAGGTTAATCTGTTCTTGAGATTCCTGTTACGCTGGACCTTTATGGTGAAAACAGAGAATCTGTCCGGGTTGCTGAGGACTTCCAGTGAAGGAGGATGGTCTGGCAAAAATCATGGTGCTATATGCCTCGATCGGCAGCGGACATAAAAAGGCGGCCGAAGCGATTGTTTCTTCCCTTCGTTCGCAAGAAGTGATTCAGGATGTTTTGCTGGTCGATGTGTTGTCTCTTATGAATCCACTATATCGATTTCTGGTCCCAAGAGGTTATATCTCGCTGGCCAGATATTGTCCTGCTGTTCTGGGACTTTTGTATCGGATTTCGGATCGGTCCTTTTCCCTTCTTCCCCCTGTAATCTTTCTCCGGTCGATTGTGTCCCGACTGTTTTCCTGCGGATTCAGGACATTCATCAGGGGCTCTGCCCCCAATGTCATTGTCTGCAGCCACTTCCTTCCGATGGAGCTTTTGTCGACCGATTTGATGAAGGAAGTCTCCCCGCTTCTTTTTGTTTCGGTAACGGACATTATTCCCCATGCCTTTTGGGTGGCACCGGAAGTCGACCGGTATTTTGTCGCCTCTGGAGAATCGCTCAAAAAGATGAAGCAACTGGGTGTTCCGGCAGAAAAAGTCATCGTGTCGGGAATTCCCGTTCACCCCTCGTTTCATCGGGATGGCACTGCCTGTGGTGCGGATATTCAGCCGGAAAACCCATTAAGACTGCTTGTGGTGGGGGGCGGTGCCGGGGTCGCTCCCATTGAAAAACTTCTTGGTGCGTTGTCCATAAACGTGCTTCCCATATCGGTCACTGTTGTGACCGGTAGCAACAGGGCTCTTTTTCGTCGGATTTTTTTAAAGAGGTCGTCTTACCCTTTTCCGCTTGTTGTAAGAGGGTATGCGAGAAAGATGAGCCTGTTAATGGAAAAGGCGGATCTTGTCATTACAAAGCCAGGAGGGCTGACCACGGCCGAGTGTCTCGCCATGGGGAAGCCGATGCTTCTTTTTTCTCCGATCCCTGGTCAGGAGGAAGATAACCGGGATGTTCTGGCAGGATGGGGTGCCGCGAGATATCTGATGCATCCGGAGGAGGCCTTTTTTTTTCTGGAGTTGTTGATAAAGGACCGGAGAATCCTCTTTTCCATGAGGGACAGTGCAAAAGAGCGGGGACGCCCGGACGCTTCCAGCGTGATTTGCCAGGAAGTTCTTTGCTCTCTTCATAAAACAAGGAGAAGGGACGATGGAAAGTCTTTGTCGGAAAAGATTTCGAGAGTTGGACGAATGGCATTTTCCAAATGGTTTTGATTGGATGGGGAGGGTCTGATGGCACGATATCGTTCAATCTGGATCTCTGATATTCATCTCGGGACAAAGGGTTGCCAGGCGGACAGGCTGTTGGATTTTCTTCGATGCACGGAATCGGAATACCTGTACCTCGTAGGGGACATTATTGATTTCTGGAGTCTCAGGAGAAGCTGGTTCTGGCCGGAGACACACAACACGGTCGTCCAGAAAATTCTGAGAAAGTCCCGATCAGGAACGAAGGTTTTTTATATTCAGGGCAACCATGACCCCATGGCAGACTGGATGGTATCGATCCTGAATTCGGGGCAGGTTGGATTTGGGCCCATCAGTATTTCTCGGGAAGCCGTTCATGTTTCTGCTGACGGGAAGACTTTTCTGGTATTGCACGGTGACCAGTTTGATTCCTGCATGCAGTATGCCCCCTGGCTCGCAAAACTCGGAGATCGGGGTTACTCCCTCCTTCTTGGAGCAAACCGCTTCCTTCTTCCCGTAATCCGATTCTTGGGAATTCATTCCCGATGGTCCCTGGCCGGGTATGTTAAACGGTCAATGAAGACGGCTGTTTCTTTTATCAGTGACTTTGAGGAAATTGTTGCGAGGTCCGTAAGGAGAAACGAGGCGCATGGAGTCATATGCGGACATATTCATCATGCAAGTATCCGTCAGATTGACGGGGTCTCCTATATGAATGACGGAGACTGGATTGAAAGTTGCTCCGCTCTTTGTGAACATGAAGATGGTCGATTCGAGATCCTCAGATGGGATGAAGTCGTTTTGTGCGAGGCAGGCGAACCTGTTGGAGAGATTTTCCAGGAGAATCTTTCGGAGGAGGAAACTTCCAGAGCCTGATTCTGGCCGAAAGGCGAGCAGGAGGGGGTGTCCGGCGGTTTAAGTCTTTTTGCCGCCGGAACTCCATGTGGGGGGAATAGCTAGGCGGGCTGCCTTGCATTGAAGGCAGAGCTTGGCAGGCGTGTCGGCTGGAGATGGCCAGCCGGGCGGGATGTTGTACCTGCGGTCAGGATAGGTTCAATCCGGATTTTCAATGCTTCCATCCTCTCCATCCGGGTTGGCTTTTTCGCGGATGGAGAGATCACGATACGATCCTCATCTGTTGCTGGGTCGATCTGGCGAAGCTTGTCGCCGGAGATCCTGACACATTCGCCGGGAGAGAGTTTTGTCACATCAGGGGAGAGTTGTTTTTCCATGATGACCATGACTCCCTGTTCGGGGTGGTAGACGACTGAGGGATCCACAACAACATCAACCATTTTTCCCCCTGATGAGTGAATGCATCCGGACTGGCTGGTTGATCCGGCTCGAGTCGAACGGATCTCCATGTTCGTGATCCCCGATTTTGCTGTCTTCATTTCAACAATTAGCCCGATAAGGTTTTCAGGGCTGTTCTTCGACAGGGCATATTCGGAATGACCTTTGTGCTGCTTCTCTGCCGCCCCGGCAGATTGTGCATTGTTTCCTTCCCACAAGATGGAAAGAAAGACCGCTCCGGCAAGGATGGTCCGGAAGAACCCGGTATCTGAAACATATTGGCCTGTAGTGGCTTGACCTGACTGATTTTTTGAGTTTGATCTATCGTTTTTCATCTCAGCCTCGTTCGATCTGATTTCTTATTTATGAAGTAAGCGACTCTTTCTGGATCACATTGCTTCTGCCTATGTTAAGCAACATCTATGCCATATTTATGATTGTATGTTTTTAAAGGACTTATTTGTTTTATTAATTCCTGATGTTACATTATTGTAAACATAAAAACAAATATGTCTTCATGGAAGGATGGTTATTTTCAATAGGTGCATTCCTGCCACCTTCCCATGAAAGAATGTTCTTTGCTCTTTCCATTTTCTGATATTGATTGAGGGTTGTTTCCCCAAGCCATGTTTTGCCGTCTTTTTTCTTTCTTGATGAAACAATAGAATCCCGAAAATCGTTTTTTCAGGGGATGATCCTTGTACGTTTTTCGGATAATCAGGAAGAGGAAAATAAGTGGATGCAGAAAGTGGACTTCTTCGTATGTTCTTAAAGACCCGGTCTCCGGCTTTTTCCCGAATTATTGAACAGATGCGTCTTTTGGCTCCGCACGACATACCGGTTGTGGTCGAAGGGGAGACCGGAACCGGGAAAGAGCATTTTGTCCAGTGTCTTCATGAACTTTCTCCAAGGAATCGAGGGATGCTGGTTCCAGTGAATATGGGCGGAATCCCCCAGGGACTTTTTGAGGAAATCTTTTTTGGTCATGTGCGCGGAGCTTTTACAGGTGCCGACCTGGCAAAGGAAGGGCTATTTGCGGCTGCTAATGGGGGAACGCTGTTCCTTGACGAGTTCAATGCGATGCTTCCTGAGCACCAGCCAAAACTGCTTCGTGTCCTTGAAACGGCAACATACCTCCCTGTCGGTGGCCTTGAAACGAAGAAAACCTCCGCACGGGTTGTTGTCGCGAGTAATGCCTCCCTGAGCGTGATGAAGGAGACCGGGGTCCTGAGGGAAGATCTGTACTTCCGCCTTGCAACGTTTAGGGTCATTCTTCCACCCTTGCGGGAGCGACGGGAAGATATTGTGCCGTTGTTTCAGTATTTCCTGTCTCAATATTCAGATCGGTTCAAAAAATCTCCCCCCTCGTATTCCAAAAAGCTTCTTGACCGGATTGAAGCTCATGAATGGAAAGGAAATATTCGAGAGCTTTCCAGAAAAACCGAGCATGCGGCCCTTTTTTGTGGCTCAGGACCAATTGAGTGGCATCATTTCGGAATCTCGTCAGAAGAAGAGTCTTTCCCGCGTTTTGGTGTCGCTCTTGAAGGATTTGAGCGTGGTTACATTCAGAATGCCATCCGGAAATCCGGAGGCAATATCCGTCTGGGAACCGAGTTGACCGGTCTGTCAAGTACCACATACAAGCGAAAGGTAAGACAGCATCACCCTGACAAGTAAGACTTCTTTCGTTGGAGAAGAATCAGGGAAGTGGGCGGAATAAAATGCTGGCTTCCTTGATTATTTTGGCAGAATTCCCTATCTTTGAGAGTATGTGTGAAAGGATTTTGGTAAACTCGTACGAAGGGCCGGGGTGATTTTTGGCTCGGCATAGGGAGAGATGGCGAATGAGATACATTAAGTTTTTTAATGAGATAAGGCTGACAGATCTTCCATCGGTTGGTGGCAAAAACGCCTCTTTGGGCGAAGCCTATCAGGAACTGGTGCCTGCAGGTGTCAAGGTTCCTAACGGATTTGCCATCACGGCGGATGCTTATTGGCATATTCTGGAATCTGCCGGGATCCTCGCCATGCTCAAGGACACCCTGACCGGACTTGACCGGGACAACATGGATGACCTGGCCCGTCGCGGGAAAAAAGCTCGGGATCTGATTCTTGGTGCGGTCATTCCCGAAGATCTCTGGTCAGAGATTGTGCTTGCCTATGAAAAACTCGCAAAAGAATATGGCGAGAATCCGGATGTAGCGGTTCGCAGCTCCGCGACGGCGGAAGATCTTCCCACGGCTTCCTTTGCCGGTCAGCAGGATACCTATCTGAATATCCGGGGTCTTCAGCAGCTTCGGGAGGCTTGTCTCAAGTGTTTTGCATCCCTTTTTACCGACAGGGCGATCTCTTATCGTGTAGACAAGGGCTTTACTCATTTTGATGTCGGGCTTTCCATTTGTGTGATGAAAATGGTCCGCTCGGACAAGGCTTCCTCGGGAGTCATGTTTTCCATCGATACCGAGACAGGTTTCCGGGATGTCGTTTTTATTACCGGCGCTTACGGTCTTGGCGAGAATGTCGTTCAGGGAAATGTCGACCCGGATGAGTTCTATGTTTTCAAGGAGACATTCAAGCAGGGTAAAAAGGCAATTATCCGGAAGAATCTTGGCCAGAAACAGTTCCGTATGGTTTACTCCGAAGGAGTGACAAAGGATACTGTCCACAACGAGAGGGTTTCCGGAGAAGATGCCCGCAAGTTCTGCCTGACAAACGAAGAAATTCTTATTCTGGCGGATTATGCTGTCAAGGTCGAGGACCATTACTCGAAACATGCCGGAGAACATCGCCCGATGGATATGGAATGGGCCAAAGACGGTGTGTCAGGGGATATCTTTCTCGTTCAGGCAAGGCCGGAGACAGTGGAGTCCCAGAAGAAAAAAGGAGATTATCTCGAGGCTTTCACTCTTGATGAGAAGAGCAAGGTTCTGGTTCGAGGAAAATCTGTCGGTCAGAGAATCGCTGCTGGAAAGGTCCATGTCATTCGTGATCTCGCCCAGATCAGGGATTTCAAGCCCGGAGAGGTTCTGGTTGCGGAAACGACTACTCCGGATTGGGAGCCGGTCATGAAAACAGCTGCGGCCATTATCACCAATCGGGGTGGCAGAACTTGCCATGCCGCCATTGTCAGCCGTGAGCTGGGGATTCCTGCCGTTGTCGGGGCAGAAGGAGCAACCGATCATCTGGAAAGCGGGCAGGAGGTAACCGTTTCCTGTGCACAAGGTGATACCGGAATGGTTCTTGAAGGAATCCTGAAGTTTCATGTCGACAGGACAAAGCTCGACAACCTCGATCGTCCAAAAACCAAGATCATGATGAATCTGGGTGATCCGGACCAGGCCTTCGGACATTCCTTTATTCCGAACGATGGTGTGGGACTTGCCAGGATGGAGTTCATCGTCAACGGGTTCATCAAGATCCACCCCATGGCTCTGGTCCACCCCGAAAAGGTCACGGATCAGAAAGTGATTTCCCAGATTGACAGTCTTACTCTTGGGTATCCGGATAAAAAAGAATATTTTGTTGAAAAGCTGGCTTTTGGAATCGGAACAATCGGTGCCGCGTTTTATCCGAAACCGGTGACCGTCCGGATGAGTGACTTCAAGTCCAACGAATATGCCAGTCTGATCGGTGGAACGTATTTTGAGCCCCATGAAGAAAATCCGATGCTGGGTTTTCGTGGGGCATCCCGTTATGTCAGCCCGCGCTACCGCGAGGGATTTGCGCTTGAATGTCAGGCAATCAAAAGGGTGCGGGACGAAATGGGTCTCACAAACGTCCGGATCATGATTCCGTTTTGCCGGACAGTCAAGGAAGCTGAGGGGGTCATTGAGGTTCTTCGGGAGAATGGCCTTGTCCGGGGAGAAAATGGCCTTGAAGTTTATGTCATGTGCGAGATCCCCAACAACATCATCCAGATTGATGCATTTGCAAAGCATTTTGATGGATTTTCCATTGGGTCGAACGATTTGACGCAGCTGACCCTGGGTGTGGACCGCGATTCTGAAATCCTTGCAGACTCTTTTGATGAGCGGGATCCGGGGGTTCTCGAGCTGATCCGTCTCGCTGTTGAAGGAACCAGACGGAACAAGGTGCACTCAGGAATCTGTGGACAGGCTCCAAGTGACTATCCTGAGGTGGCGGAAGCCCTGGTTCGTATGGGGATCGAGTCAATGTCCCTCAACCCGGATACGGTGATCAAGACGACCCTCAAGATCCTGGAAGTTGAAAAGTCCATGCGAGAGAAAAAGTAAGGTTTCTGCTTGGTATTGACAGGCAGGTCACAAAAAAGGCCATCTCCGGAAGGGGGTGGCCTTTTTGATTCTAAGCGATTTTAAAACGGGTGAATTTTTCCGGGAGCGGTCTTGTTGTCAACCCTCCTCGTCGCGGCCCTCATGTTTGGACTGGACCCGGATGGAAAAGGGAACTCCGATGAACGGATATGTTTCCCGGATCTTTCTCGATATGAACTGGCGATACTGCATGGAAATTCCCTCCGGGCGATTTGCAAACATGACAAAGACCGAAGGGGCGACCTGGATCTGTGTTGTGTAGAAAACACGGACAGGATAATTCTTGAGCCTTGGAGGAGGTGTCATTGCCATGAGTGGGCCGATAATGGCATTGAGCTTGGCTGTTGGAATCCGTTCATAGTACCACTGGCGGACCAGGTCGATCTGGGTAAAGAGCTTCTGGATATGCAGTCCGGTCAGTCCCGAGCAGGAAGACATGGGGGCAAATGCGAGAAATGGGTATTTTTCGCGGATTTCGGCAAATCCCTTGGCCTTCCCTTCGGTTTGCCCACCTTTAAGGAGATCCCATTTGTTCCAGGCGAGGATCAGCCCCCGGCGTTTATCGATGACTTCCCTGATGATCCGCAGATCCCCGTCGGTCAGTCCGTCTTCCGCGGAGAGAAGCACAATGGAGATTTCGGAATTGATGATGGCCTGTTCGGTCCTGATCTGGGCATAAAGCTCCGACGCTTCGGCAACTTTGCCCTTTTTTCTGAGGCCTGCGGTATCGATTAGGTGATAGTCCTTGCCCCCCCAGTGGACAAGCGTATCGATTGCGTCTCTGGTTGTTCCGGGGATAGGGCTTGTGACTAGACGTTCCGAACCCAGAATGCGGTTGACCAGTGTCGATTTCCCGACATTCGGTCGTCCGACAATGGCAACCCTGGCAGGGGCCATCTGTCGCCGGGCAATCCATTTTCTGGCATCTTCTCCTGCTTCTTCCGTGAAACGGATGGGGACGTCGAGGGTTTCTTCCGCTTCCTCGGTCATCAGTGGAAGAAAGGGGGTCAGGACTTCATTGATGTTGCGCCCGTGGGCGGCCGAAATACCTATGAGAGGTGAGACTCCATGCTGGTAAAAATCCGTCAGCCTGGCCTCTGCGTTGACTCCATCAATCTTGTTGACGACAAAAACCGCAGGCTTTCCGCTGGCTCTTACGAAATCGATGACATCCTGATCGATGGGGTTGTAGCCCTCAAGACCATCCATTGTATAGATCAGGGCATCGGCTTCTTCCAGGGCGAAAAGAGCCTGTTTCTGGATGGCTGCGCCAAGGGGGTGGTCATCCCGGAAGACAATGCCTCCTGTGTCAACAAGGCGGAAGTGAAACCGGCCATGCGTTCCTCTTCCATAGTGGCGATCGCGGGTGACTCCTGGGCGATCTTCGACAATGGCTTCCCGATTTCCCAGAAGACGGTTGAATAGGGTGGACTTTCCGACATTGGGTCGTCCCAATATCGCTATAAGCGGTGGCAGGGCCAACGAAACCTCCTAAACAGGTGGGCATGGATATTCACAGCGATCAAAAGGGAAAACGAGATGTTTTCTCAGTCTGATAGCTGTACCGGAAGTCTTGGATCCGGGTTGCATCCATAAGATGGAAAAGGAATCCTTTCCGGAAGGATCAATCCTTTTTGAAAAAGCGAGGTTTTTCGGTATATACGGGAGGAGGCTCTTTTCGAATGAATCTCTGGTAGATCCATTGGAAAAAAATGACAAGAATTCCTCCGGCCATGACGGCCAGAAGACCGTAGACCAGAAAGACACTCATATGGGAGAGGCGATTGTATTCTTCTTGTCCTGACATGGGTCCTTTCCTTCGCACTGATTCTCCCTTAAACTATCATTGTGGTTAGTAGATTGCAATCAATAAGAAAGATCTGACGGCTGGAGGAAAAGATTGACGCTCCCGCCATCTGACGCCCGTTCGGGGCTATCTGGTGAGTCCGGTCCGGATGCCCGATTGGGCTTCATGGATAACTTCTGGAACTGGTTCGGGGATTCGGCCAACGCATCAAGCTGGTACTTCGGCGGCCTTCTGGCTCTTTCGGGGTTGCCGTTTTTATTGGGAAATGTGTTTTTTCTCACACCCCTGATCATTCTTCCCTGGGCGGCTCTTGCCTACATCTCAAGAAAAACCGGGGCCTCCACGGTGATGCTTGCCCGTCCGGTCCTTGGTGTCGTGGGCTCCAGAATGTTCATGGGGCCGATGGAAACAATGGTCCAGCTTGGATGGACCACGGTGACGACCTATATGGGTGCGACTTCAATCCTCGCCCTATCGGGTTTTCACGGATTCTGGGCCACTGTCTCGAGCCTTCTTTTGATTGCACTGCTTCAGGGGGTGGTTGTGGCTTTTGGGCTTTCGGCCATCCGTCTTCTCAAATGGATCTCCTCCATCGGCCTTCTCTTTTTTGCAGGATGGGAGTCATGGGTTGTTTTTGAAAAATGGGGATTGGCCCACTGGCCCCACATGCCTCCTCCATCTTTCCGCCTCTCTGCCGCCACATTGATCGACATCAGCTTCATCAATATCTGGACATGGCTTCAGGTGGGAGACTTTGCCCGTCATGCGACAACCCGGAAAACCGCGACATGGGGAGCCTTCTGGGGACTCTGGACAGGACAGACATGGTTTGTCGGAGTTGGAGCGATATCGATGCTTTCTCTGGGAATCTCAAAGGGCCATTTTGACATGGCCGATTCGGATCCGAGCAGGATGCTTTCGGGAATGGGGCTCGGATTTGTTGCTCTGGGAGTGATTCTTCTGTCATCGGTCAGTGTGAGTGCCTCCAATCTTTATGGAGCTGGAATGGGCCTTTCTTCTCTTTTTCCGGGCAGACATCCGGAAAATCCGGTGAGGGCGCTTCGTGCTGTTTCCCTTGTTCAGGGGGGGACAGCCTTTCTTCCCCTTCTTTTTTCCTCATTCCTCTCCTATTTTACGACTTTTTTGACGACAATCGGAGGAATATTTATTCCTCTTTGGTCGATTGTCCTGACCGATTACTTTTTTTGCCGGAAAGGACATCTTACAAGGGAGGACTTTTCTCCGGAAGATGAACGTTCTTCTCTTTGGGGGGGAAAAGGTGGAGTCAATCCCGGTGGATTTCTGGCTCTCGGGGCCGGGGTGGCCTTTTTCTATGGCACCCGTTATTTTTGCCCAAAGGTGGGTGCCCTTGCAGGATTTGTGATCCCCACGATCCTCTTGTCTTCTGTCTGTTATCTCCTGATTGACCGCCTCAGGAGAACGGTTGATTTTCTCAGATAAAATGATTTGTCCGTGTGATGGATCGATGCTAGCAATTTGGAGAAAGAAAATGAGCGAGAAGTCAGAAAAGATCAACTCTGTCGGGACGGTCGATGGAGTGATGAAAAATGTCGGAGTTCAAAAAGAGACGGCTGCAGCCCCGCAACCTCACCGTATTCTTGTTCTGGGGGCCGGGTTTGGCGGATTGTACACAGCGGTTTATCTGGATCGCTATCTGAAGGGGCTTCCGGATGTCCGTATCACTGTAATCGACAAGCACAATTTTTTTCTCTTCACTCCGATGTTGCATGCCGCAGCCACAGGCGGACTTGAACCGCGCTATATCGCACATTCCATTCGGAAAATCTTTCGAAAGACACGGATTCACGCTCATATCGGTGAGGTCTTGTCGATCGATCTTGAGAAAAAGACTGTTTCGACCCAGCATCGGACGATGGCGTATGACGATCTGGTGA
>JAKAYF010000084.1 GCA_021816465.1 Nitrospirota bacterium | reverse complement strand
AATTCCGGAACCCGTTTGATGACCTGGTGAATATTGATCATCTTTCCCTGACAGGGAGAAAGTCAACATTGCTCCCCCAAAAAATACATAAATACTTTTAAAATAATTATTTTTTTTAATGTATATAATTCATGAACAATTAGTGGTAAAATGCACAAACTAGAAAGAGCATCAAAAATTTTATTTCATAATAAAAATAAATAGACAAGGCAAAATCAACAAAAAACATATCTTTCAGAAATATTAGAAAATTTCCCAGCCGCGTTTCAGGGAGAGCCGTGGATGAAGTCCACAGGAAAAGGGTCGCCATCTCCATCGAAACACCCCCTTTCCTTCTGGGAACATCCGGATCCATCGTTCAGGATCTCCGGCAAGCCTCCAGAAACGAGCGATATTGACCGACCGATGGCGCCCCACACGCCCGGTCAAACGAACGGGCAGGACCCTCTATGGACGATCCCATTCTCTCCCGCGACGAGCTGAAAGCCCTTCTGGAGAAAAAACACGCCCGCCAGCCGGAAGACAGCGACGGTTCCGTCTTCCAGAGCGCCCTCTCCTTTCTCGAGTGGGTCGAGTTCAACAACTCCTCGAAGGATCTGATCCTGATCCACGGGGAAAAGTTCCAGATCCTCTACGCCAACAAGGTCTACCTTGAAAAAGTCCAGAAAACCCTGGACGAGATCAAGGGAAAGCCCTACTGGACCGTCTACCCCAAGCTTGATGGCCCTCTCGCCGCCTCTCTGGAAGGCTATATCACCGGACTCGAGCAGGAAGAGCGGATTTCCGGGGTGGACGGAATTATTTACAGGGTCCGTATCTTCCCGAGAAAAATCCGGGGGGCGTTCCAGCTCTCGATCCTGATCCTTGAAAACATCTCGAAGCAGATCAGCTTCGAAAACAAGCTCATCTTGTCGACCAGAATTCTCGAATACAGCCGGGAAGCCATTATCGTGACCGACTCCTCGAACAGGATCCAGTCGGTCAATCCCGCATTTTCAAAAATCACAGGATACGCCCCGTCCGATGTTGTGGGAGAAGACCCAAAGATCCTCAGGTCAAATATCCATTCCACCGAATTCTACAAGGAGATGTGGCTGACGCTCCTGTCGAAGGGCCACTGGGATGGGGAAATCGTCAACAAAAAGAAAAACGGTGAACTTTTTACCTCCTGGCTTTCCATCACGACGCTCATGACCGGAGGGATCATCGATCACTTTGTCGGGATCCTCGACGACATCAGCGAAAAAAAGATCCGGGAGGAGCAGCTGACACGTCTGGCCTATCAGGATCCGCTCACCGGACTGGCCAATCGCTATCTGCTTCTCGAGCGCGTCCCGCAGATCCTGGCTTTCTGCAAAAGAAGATCCATGAAAGCCGCCATTCTGGCCATTGACCTCGATCGTTTCAAGCCGGTCAACGACAACTATGGCCATATTGTCGGAGACCGGCTGCTGCAGGTTCTGGCCAAGCGTCTGGCGCTCGGGATCCGGGGAGAGGATATCGTTGCAAGAATGGGGGGAGACGAGTTCATCCTGGTCGTCAACGCCATAACAAATGCCGAGGATGCGGCAAAGGTGGCGGAGAAAATCCAGTCGCTGATGTCACAGGTTGTCGAGATCGATGGCCATGAAATCGTCCAGAGTGCCAGCATCGGCATTGCCATCTACCCTGACGACGGCGAAGACCCCGAGACGCTCATGAGAAATGCCGACAAGGCCCTGTATTTTTCAAAGCGGAAAGGCCGCAATAACTATCACTTCTTTTAGACGAAAAGAAGGATCTTCTTTCGGGCAGGCCTACGAAAACCGTCTGAGGAAATCTTCGAACTCCGAGGGAGGAAGAGGCCGGGAGAAGAAAAATCCCTGGCCAAAATCACAGCCGATCGATGTCAGGAGATCTTTTTGCCCGGGAGTCTCCACCCCTTCGGCAATCACTTCGAGCCCCAGCTTGTGTCCCATCACCACAATGGCTTCCGCCATGGCAAGGTTCTCTTTGTGGGACTCCAGTCCTTTGACGAAGGACTGGTCTATTTTCAGGTAATTGATCGGAAACTTCATCAGATAGGACAAGGAAGAGTATCCCGTTCCGAAATCATCGATGGAAATCTGGATCTTGTTCCGGGAAAAAGCCTTGAGCTTTGCCATGACACCCTCATCGACATCCAGAAGAAGGCTTTCGGTAATCTCGATCGAAAAGGCCTCTCCGGGCAAAAGGAGGCTCTCGAGATACGAGAACCACTCCTCCATGAACAGGCTCTTGCTCTGAAACTGGACGGTCGACATGTTGACGCTGACCTGAAAGCCCTCCGGAGCAATCCTTAACCAGTTTTTCATCCATCTGGCCGCTTCCCTGAAGACAAAGTCCCCGATCTCGACAATTAAGCCCGTCTCCTCGGTAATGGCAATGAATTCTCCCGGACAAACCAGTCCCAGTTTGGGATGGTTCCACCTTAAAAGGGATTCGGCCTTGACGATTTTCCCGGTTTCAAGATCCATGATCGGCTGGAAGTAAAGGGCAAATTCCGAATGGGCAAGGGCGCCCCTGAGCTCATTTAAAAGAACAAGCCTCCTGAGCGCTTTTTCCTGGAGGGCGGAGGTAAAATAGGCAAAGCGGTTTCGACCGCTGTTTTTGGCGACATACATCGACTGGTCGGCATTCCGGAGAAGCCTGTCCGCATCCTGACCGTCCGCCGGATAGACGGTGATACCGATCGAAGCCGACACAAACACACTTTCCTGGTCTGCCCCAAGCACAAAGGGAGATGACAGGCGCTCCAGGATATTCTGGGCGACCTCCTCGATGTGGTCGGCGGCATGAACATGAGAAAGGATCACCGTGAACTCATCTCCTCCGAACCGTGAGACCGTATCCGCTTCACGGATACAGGAGGAAATCCGGGAGGCGGCCTCGACCAGAAGCTTGTCCCCTGTCTGGTGACCCAGAGTGTCGTTGACCTCCTTGAAGCGGTCGAGGTCGATGAACAGAAGGGCGAGGGAAAAACCTCCCCTGTGGGCTTTCTTGATCTCCTCTTTCAGCCGGTCAAAAAACATGAACCGGTTGGGCAGGCCCGTCAGCATGTCGAAATTCGCTTGGCGCCAGATCATTTCCTGGGATTTTTTCTTCTCGGTAACATCTTCTATGTTGATAACAAAGTAATCGACCTCTCCCGACGGTTTTCTCACCGCCCTGACAGCGGTATGGCCATAGATAAGCTCGCCATCCTTTCTGACAAGGCGCTTGTCCTTCCGGTAAAAATCGATTTCGCCCCTTATGACCCTGTCGTAGTCTTCCCGGGGCGAGTGGCGATCTTCAGGATCCTTGATCTCCTCCCACTTCTTCGCAGAAAGCTCGTCCTTGGTATATCCGGTCATGCGAAGAAAGCTTTCGTTGATCTCGAGAAAATGGCCATCCGGAGAAAGAGCCACC
Source organism: Nitrospirota bacterium (assembly GCA_021816465.1). GTDB lineage: Bacteria > Nitrospirota > Leptospirillia > Leptospirillales > Leptospirillaceae > Leptospirillum. The sequence goes on along the minus strand of JAKAYF010000084.1, from coordinate 3,957 downwards.
ATTCCAATGAGCGCACTGTCGAAATAGGCGCGGAAACGCTCTTCGCTTTTCGATGCCTTGGAAATGGCCTCTCTTTTCATCTTTTCACGGTCAAAGTTGTCGAGAGAAAAGGAGATATCACGGGTCATCTCATCAAGCAGACGGACGATTTCCGGATCAAAGGCATCTTCGTCAGGATGATAGACACCCATGATGGCATAAGGAACCCCGCCACGGGTCACGGGAAATGTTCCGCTCGAACCCCATCCGTAGGAAGCGGCACGGGAATGCCATGGTTTTGTCAGGGGATCTTTCATGAAGCGCTGGACAAGAACGATCCTGCTCTCGCGGAAACATGTTCCGGATGGTCCCTGGCCTTCGATCACGTCAGGGTCGGAGGACAGGACAATCCCTTCGAGGTACTCCTTTCCCCGACCGCTAATGGCACGCATCTCCAGAAGACGGGTTTCCGGATTGATTTCCGCGATATAGGCAAGGCTCATCCCGCCAAAGCGAACGGCGACATCGCAAACCATCGGAAAGAGTTTCTGCTGGTCCTCCATCCGGATAATCGCCTGATTGATCTCGGAAAGGGCGCGATTGATCCGGATCTGCCTTTTGAGGGACTCTTCGGTCTCGACTCGCTCGGAAACATCCCTGGCAACGGCGATCACGACCGGGCTCCCATCCTTGACATAGAGGCCAAGCTGAATATCAACGGGAAAAGTCGTCCGGTCCCGACGGCGATGGGTTCCGGAAAGAAGAAGAGTCTTTCCCGGGCGAAGGCTTTGCCAGTAATTTCTGGCGCTCCCGACTTCCCAGTCGATGTCCAGATCGAAGATCGTAAGAGAAAGGAGTTCCGCGCGGGAATACCCGAGACTTTCACAGGAGCGCCGGTTCACATCGAGAATCTTCCCCTCGAGGTCATGGAGGAAAAATGCATCGGGGGCCTCTTCGAAAAAACCTCTCAGAACCGATTCATCATCAATCATTGATGAGCTCACCTTCTTCTGAAGAAAATCTCATCCGGGCATTTCCTGCCCATTGCCGGGCTCAGTCGGGAAAAATGAAAGGGCTCCCCGGATGATTCCGGATCCCTTGAAACGACTCACATATTGCGCTGGACATGCCACTCCAGACGGGATTTCAGGTCCAGGATGATCCCCACTCCGGCCTTGTTCACCCCAAGCTCCCTCTGGAGGTAAAGGATGAATTCCAGCCGTTCGACCATGTTTCGGGAAAGGAGCGGCTCCGGTTGGTCGAAAACCGGAGCGATCAGGCCTTCCCGGACAAGCATCCTCAATCTGCTGCGGGAAATGTTGAAACGGGACTCGATCCACTCATAGCTCACCCACTGGTCGGACGGATCAATCGATCTGTTTTGCTGTGAACCCTCGAACTCCACCATGAAACCCCTTTCCGTCGGGGATACCCCCGGAAAACCTTTTCACTCAATTGTTCCGGCTGTCGGCGCTCTGGCGAACCTTGATGGGAGGAGAGGCCGCAGACAGCTCCCTCATCAGCTGGTCAATCCTGGAATCCCCCCCGGGCACGGGAAGAACAGCCATGACCCGGACATAGAGATGGCCGCCTGTCCCGTGAAAGGAGGATTTCGCACCCTTGTCCTTGAGGCGGAAAACCTGGCCCGGCTGGGTTCCTGGCGGAATTCGGATCCTTGAGGCACCATCCGGAGTCTCAACCTCAAGCGTTGTTCCAAAATAAAGCTCTCCGGGGGTCACCTTGACCTCGGAATAAAGATCAACGCCCTTGCGTTCGAATCGGCTGTCGGGAAGAACATTGTCGATCATGACCTGCGCATAGATCGAAGATTTTCCATCCGCAGAAGGAACGGTCACCTCAAAACCCATTCCGGCCTCGGCTCCCGGCGGGATATCAAGGTTCACCGTCTGGGAGGCGCCTCCCGGACTGGAAAGCTGAACGGATTTTCGGGCCCCCCGGATCGCTTCCATGAAGCTCAGGGTGAGATGGATCGTTGTCATCGACCGTTGTCCGCCCATTCCGCCAAAAAGGTCCCAGAAGGAGGCTTCCCCAAAGGGATCCCCGCCGGCCGGACGCTTTTGCCTGCGACCTCCCCCCGACGAGCCGGGAGGAGGAGCGTTGAGCTCCTGGTCGTAGAGCGCCCGCTTGTCGGTGTCTGACAGCGTTTCGTACGCCTGGTTGATCTCCTTGAACTTCTGTTCGGCGGTGCTGTTTCCGGGGTTCAGATCAGGATGATACTTGCGGGCAAGCTTGCGGTAGGCTTTCCTGATTTCTTCGACAGATGAGGTCTTCGTGACACCAAGCAGCTGATAATAATCCATCTCGATCAGTCCTTATCCTTTCCGGTTGATCCGGGCAATTCATCGACGACATAATTCGCTCCGGCCACAGGAGCCCTCAGAATGTCCTCAAGGATCATGCTTGCGACCAGAAGGCCGTTCCCAAGGGCAAATCTTGCCCCATCGAGGGGAACAGGTCTTTCGGAGGCAATCATTTCGCGAATTTCATGAAGCCCTTTTCTGACCAGTGGCAGCGTCCGGACGATTCCGGCACTGTCCCAGAGTATCTGGCGGAGACGGGCCCAGCCTTCCTCGATATCCACGCAGGGCATAAAAAACGGAACATTTCCAAGGGTGTCCGCTTCCTCCGTTCCTTCCCCATGGTACCCAACGTCAATGGCATCAACAACCCGCCGCCCCATGACCAGCGCTTCCAGGAGGGAATTTGAGGCCAGGCGGTTGGCGCCATGAACCCGGGTGCTGGCCACCTCTCCGATCGCAAACAACCCCGGAAGAGTCGTCCGTCCATTCATGTCGGTCCTGATCCCGCCCATCTGGAAATGGGCGGCAGGACGAATCGGCGCAGGTGTCGTCTGAAGATCGAGACCAAGCTCAAGGCAATGTCTGAAAACCTGGGGGAATCGCTGGGCCACCCGGCCCTCGGGAAAATGGGTCAGGGAAAGAAAAATTCCTTCATCCGGAAACTTCCGGGACTCAAGCCACAGTGCCCGGGAAACAACATCCCGGGGGGCAAGTTCCCCGTCGGGATGGTAGTCGTACAGGAATCTTCGCCCTTTTCCGTTGATAACCCTTGCACCCTCTCCCCGCATGGCCTCGGTGAGAAGAAAGGGAGCCTGGCCGGGAATATCCAGAACGGTCGGATGAAACTGGTAATAAGCCATCCGTTCGATCTCGCAGCCTGCCCTGGCGGCAACAGCGACACCGTCTCCCCTCTGAAGCCTCGGGTTTGTGGAGCGGAGAAACAGGGAGCTCCCTCCTCCTGTCGAAAGGATTGTCGCTCCGGCTTCGATCTCGAGGAGCTCATCTCCCGTTTCTCCCAGAAAGACAGCTCCCGTAACCACCCCTTTCCGGTCCTTCCTGATACTGTGGAGCTGGAGATTTGACAAAAAGCGGAAGGAAGGACTCTCCGAAACCTTTTTGGCGAGCGCCGACAGGATTAAGAAACCGGTCCTGTCGCCTCCTGCATGGACAATGCGCGGAACCGAATGGGCCGCTTCCCTCGTGGTCAGGAAGCTTCCGTCGGAAGCCTGGTCAAAGGGCACATCGAGGGAAAGGAGCCCTTCCCAAACTTTTTCCCCGTCACCGACAAGTGTCCGGACGGACGCTTCGTCGCAGAGACCGGCACCTGCCCGAAGCGTGTCCTGGACGTGTCGCTCGCGATCCTCCGGGGTAAATCCCCAGGGCAGGGCCAACCCCCCCTGCGCATAGTAAGAGCTTCCACTCGACAGCGGTCCGCGGGAAACAAGGAGAACCGATCCATGAGGCAACAGGGACAGAACCGCCTGATATCCGGCAATTCCTCCACCGACAACCAGAAAATCCACCGATTCTTTTTTCATCCTGTGCGAGCATTGGAAACCTCGCCGTTCACGGCGGGGAGGAATGCGCTCTCCTTTCTGTCGGTCGTCGCCCATGAATACCCGTACCCGTCGGCTCTCTGAAGAAGCCGGCAGAGCTT
>JAKAYF010000018.1 GCA_021816465.1 Nitrospirota bacterium | reverse complement strand
CGTTCGTGGGCTCTTGCCACCTGGATCTTTTGCTTCCGGAAATGTTGGCTCTTCGGTCCCTTGCGGTATTTCCGGGAGAGCTTGCGCTGCTCCCAGACGAGCTTCTTTTCAGCGGCCTTCATCGCCATGACCAGCTCGGGAGTCGGGTGGATCCGGACACCGGACGATGTCATGGCAAAAGACGTGACACCGAGATCCACACCAACCTCGGGGCGGGTCCGGACTTCCGGCTCCGGAACGTCCTCCTCGGTTTGCAGGGAGACGGCCCACCGCCCCGCCTTTCGGGTTACGGTGGCGTTTCGGAGATCGCCTTCGATCTGCCGGGAGACCCGGACCTTGACCCATCCCACCTTCGGGAGGAAGATCCGGGGAAGGAGATTTCTTCCCTCCGGATCCCGGGTCGCGAGGTCGAGCTTCACCTGGAGAGGATCGGGATAGCGAAGGGAGTCTCCCTCTCCCTTCCTCTTGAACCGGGGGAATCTCTTGGGATTTTTCCTGTCCAGGGCTTCCCAAAGGGCCCGGTCGAGGTTCTTCAATGCCTGCTGCTGGGGGTGGACCGGTCCCAGGGCCAGGAAGCCGTACTCCTCGCTCGACCGCCACAGGGTCAGGAGCTTGGCCAGGTCCCCGTAGGACAGGAGCGGGATCCCGGCTTCGAGCCGCCTCGTCTGGAGGTCGAGGGCCTTGTTCCAGACGAATCGGACACACCCCGCATGGCGGGACAGGAGAATCTCCTGATCGAGAGTCGGGACGAGTCGGAATTTGAACGCTTGAATTGTTTTCATGCCAGAAATTATGATTGGCCTCATGGAAAAGTCAACCGAACTCAGACATGGAAGACATTGCGTTTTCAAGATGCATGTTCACTTGGTCTTTGTCACAAAATATCGTCGCGAGGTGTTCAGTAAAACCACTCTTGACGATCTGCGTACGATCTTCGCCCGCGTCTGTTCCGACTTCGAGGCGGAGTTGATGGAGTTCTCAGGCTCCGACGACCATGTCCATCTCTTGATACACTACCCCCCAAGGTGGCAGTCTCTGCCTTGGTGAACAGCCTGAAAGGCGTTTCGCGCCGTCTGATCCGGAGAAAAAAATATTCGGAAATTCGCAAGAAGCTTTGGGGCCGGGTACTCTGGTCCCAAAGCTTTTTGCCGGAAGCTGTGGCGGCGCTCCCATCGAAATCATTCGCCAATACATCGAACAGCAGCAAACCCCTCACTGAAAGTCAAAACTCCAGGACGGCTTTGCCGTCCGCGCTATCCTTCCCCGGCATGAATGCCGAGGTTTGCCGCGCGACTCGATCAGCCCCTGTTTAGGGAGGAATGACGGTAATAGCCGCCGGCAATTCCCAGAAAGGATATCACCGACAGGATAGCCGCTTCCGCAGATAAAATAAGAGGACCCAGCGTTCCCGAAAAAACCCGGTCTTTCGGAAGTGATTTCAGAAAGTCCCTCTCCCGATTGGACCATCCCCCTTCCGGTCCGATCAGTCCAACCAGCTCACGGTTGCCTGCTTTCCCGGCAAACTCCGAAAGCACATCTTCCCACCAGGGCTTCTCGCTTATCCAGGAAGAGGCAGCCTCGTCAAAAAAAAGAAAAGACCTATCAGGGGCCATGGCCAGCTCAGGCAGGGTTACCGGCGATTCCAGCGACATCCGGCTCGTCCTGCCAGCCAGCTGGCTCTTTTCACGTATAACCGCCTCCATGCGGCCTTTTTTTCTGGAAAACTCCTCCGCATCCCATTTGACAACCCCTCGATCCGTTGACAGCCAGATCAGTCGATCGATACCGCACATAGCCGCCTGGGAAAGGGTCTGGGAGAGAAAGTCTCCCTTGATCGGAGCAATTGCCATCGAAAAACGGCATCGACTGGATTCTTCCGGAGAAGATTGAGCCTTTTCCAAAAGAACAAGCTCAAGGGAAAGGGGAGAGAGCCCGGCAACCTCCCCGGCAAAGACCCGCCCGGAATCCGGCTCGCAGAAAGAAAAACGGTCTCCCTTCTGGCAGCGAAGGCTCCGCGTCAAGTGAACGGAAAGCTCCTCCCCGGGGAAAAGGGCGGACCGCTCCCCCGAAGAAGAGACCATCCGGTCTGATGAAGTAAGCCAAAATATTCTGGGACCGGCCATCCGGAAACTATTCGAACATCGATTTGACCTTGGAGAAAATTCCGCCTTCATGGTGTCCGGAGTCATGGACAGCATGACCGGATATTTCCGCATACTTCTCCAGAAGTTCTCTTTGCTCTTTCGAAAGCTGCGTCGGAATTTCCACCTTCAGCCTGACAAGAAGGTCACCCATCTGGCGGTTTTGCGGATTGACGAGCCCTTTGCCCCTGAAGCGCTTGATCGTTCCGGGCTGCGTTCCGGGATCCACCTTGAGCTTGATGCTCGCTCCAAGGGTGGGAACATCGACCTCATCGCCGAAAATAGCCTGAATGAATGAAAGATTTTTTTCGACGACCAGATCATCGCCCTCTCGGGAAAAGATGTCATGCGGCCGTACGATGATATCGAGAAAAAGATCTCCGGGAGGGCCATTGTGACTTCCCGCATGGCCTTCTCCTCCGATGCGGACCCGCATGCCGGTCTGGACACCGGGCGGAATCGAACGGGTAATCGTTCGCTCGACCGACTGTCTTCCCCTGCCGGAACAGACAGGACAAGGATCCGTAATGAGGCGACCCTCTCCATTACAGGTTGTGCAGGCTCTCTGGACAGCGAAGAATCCCTGCTGAATGCGTACATAGCCCGATCCGCGGCATGTCGTACAAACCTTGACCGCTTTTCCGGCCTTGGCTCCTGTCCCCTGGCATGGGGAACAAGACTCCCACCGGGGAACCTTGACGGAGATTTCCCGTCCGAGAGCAGCTTCCTCAAAGGTTAACTCAACCTGCCTCAGAATATGCTCTCCCTGCTGGGCCTGGGAACCACCGGACTGCGCCGTTCCAAAAAATTCCGAAAAAACGTCGGCGAAGACATCTCCAAAATGCCCACCACCGGCCCCTCTCCCGGAAAAACCTCCCATATCAAAGCCTTCGGAGAAGCCACCATTGTCGTAGATGGACCTTTTTTTCGGATCCCCCAGAATCTCATAGGCTTCATTGATGGACTTAAACTGGGCCTCTGCGGCCTTGTCTCCCGGATTGCGATCCGGATGGTACTGCATCGCCAGCTTTCGGTAAGCCTTTTTAAGCTCCTCCTGGCTCGCCGAACGGCTCACTCCCAATATGTTGTAATAATCCTTGGACGCCACGATTTTCGATCTCCCTTTTTCAAAAACAGCTCACCGGAAAAAAAGCCCGGAAACCCTTACAGGCCTCCCCGGCATCCGGGCCGGTCATTTCCCGGCAAACGGGTCAAGAAGACATTCATTGGCCATGGAAAACAAAAAGACGGAGGAACGCCACCATGGCGCCCCTCCGTCCCCCACCAGAGATGGGATCTATCATATCAGTGATTGTCCTTTTTCACATCCTCATATTCTGCGTCAACCACTTCCGGGCCTCCAGGAGGAGGAGGAGTGGCCTGGCCATCGGGATGAGGTGCCGAAGCCTCCTGGGATTTCTTGTAGATCATCTCCGCAATCTTGTGGGAATGCGTCTCAAGCTCCTTGTGGGCAGCGGTCAGAACCTGGGGATCGGTCGATTCAAGCGCCTTCTTGGCCGTTTCAATGGCTTCCCTGTAGGTTCCGCGCTCGACATCGCCGATTGTATCCCCAAGCTCGTTCAGGGACTTTTCCGTCGAATAGATGAGGGATTCGAGATTATTCTTCGCCTCGATGGACTCTCTCTTCGCCTTGTCTTCGGCGGCATGCATTTCCGCTTCCTTGACCAGACGTTCGATGTCTTCTTTCGAAAGACCTCCCTGGGCGGTGATCCGGATCGACTGCTCCTTGCCGGTTCCCTTGTCCCTTGCCGAAACATGGACAATGCCATTCGAGTCGATATCGAAGGTCACCTCAATCTGGGGAACACCGCGTGGGGCCGGAGGAATCCCTTCGAGGTCAAACTCACCCAGGAGCTTGTTGTCGACGGCCATTTCCCGCTCGCCCTGGTAAACCTTGATCGACACGGATCCCTGGCTGTCGGAGGCGGTGGTAAACACCTGGCTCTTTTTTGTGGGGATGGTCGTATTGCGTTCGATCAGCTTTGTAAAGACTCCACCCAGTGTTTCAAGACCCAGTGAGAGAGGGGTGACGTCCAGAAGAAGAACATCCTTGACCTCCCCTTTCAGGACCGCGCCCTGGATGGCGGCACCGATCGCGACAACCTCATCCGGGTTCACACCTTTATGGGGCTCTTTTCCAAAGAACTTCTTGACCGTCTCCTGAACCTTGGGCATACGGGTCTGTCCGCCCACAAGAACGACCTCGTCGATCTGGGATGTCGTCAGACCAGCGTCGCTCATTGCCTTTTTGACAGGTTCGATCGAGCCGGTGACCAGATCGTCCACAAGCTGCTCGAGCTTGGAGCGGGAAATCTTCAGGACCAGATGCTTGGGTCCTGTCTGGTCAGCGGTAATATACGGAAGATTGACTTCAGTCTCCATCGCTGTCGAAAGTTCGATCTTTGCCTTTTCGGCGGCTTCCTTCAAACGCTGGAGCGCCATCTTGTCCTTGGAGAGATCGATTCCGTTGTCCTTCTTGAATTCAGAAATCAGGAAGTCGATGATCTTCATGTCGAAATCGTCACCGCCCAGGAAGGTGTTTCCGTTGGTCGACTTCACCTCGAAGATTCCGTCACCGATTTCAAGGACAGAGATGTCAAAAGTTCCACCGCCCAGGTCGTAGACGGCGATTTTCTCTTCTTTCTTGCTGTCCAGTCCATAGGCAAGGGAAGCTGCCGTTGGCTCGTTGATGATCCTCAGGACATTAAGTCCGGCAATCTGTCCGGCATTTTTGGTGTCCTGCCGCTGGGCGTCATTAAAATAAGCAGGAACGGTAATGACCGCTTCAGTTACCTTCTCGCCAAGGTAGTCCTCTGCCGCCTGCTTGAGCTTCCCAAGGATTTTTGCCGAAATTTCAGCCGGGCTGTAGACCCTGCCACGAATCTCGACATGGGCGTCTCCGTTCGGAGAAGCGACAATCTTGTAGGGCAGCTTCTTTCTCGCATCGGCAACCTCATCGGAATTGAATTTGCGTCCGATTAAGCGCTTGACGGAAAAGATGGTGTTTTCAGGGTTGGTGATCGCCTGTCGCTTTGCGACCTGACCGACCAGAATGTCCCCCTTGTCGGTAAAAGCCACAACTGAAGGTGTGATCCGGGAACCTTCCTGATTGGGAATGACGACCGGCTCTCCCCCCTCCATGATGCTGACTACTGAGTTTGTCGTTCCAAGATCAATTCCGATGACTTTTGCCATTTTGAACACCGTCCCTTCTTTTGAACTATCCGTTAAGAAATACCCTTTTGCATCCGATCTCAAAGACTCACTTGATCGCTCCCGCCTCCCCAAAACAAGGGAAGTGGAAACGGAGGAACCTAAGGCTTCCTTGCCAGTGTCACAAGGCTTGGCCTCAACAAACGATTGTGCAGGAGGTAGCCCTGCTGGTACACATCAACGATCGTTCCTTCCGGCACGTCCGGCGTCTCCGCATATCCCATCGCTTCATGGACATTCGGGTCAAAGAGCTCACCCTGGGTCGGAACTTTTGTCACATGATACTTCTCAAGAAGCTCTCCGAACTGTTTCTGGGTCAGCCGAACGCCTTCGATCAGGGAATCGGTCTCCCCCCCGGTCGACTGATGCTTCTCAAAATGGTGCAGAGCACGGTCAAGGTTGTCGAGCACCGGCAAAAAAGCGGAGAGAAGAGACTCATTTGCAAATTTTCTGGACTCTTCGCTGTCCCTGGCGGTCCGCTTTCTGTAGTTGTCAAAATCGGCCAGAAGCCTGACGTACTGCTCCTTCCAGTTTTCCTGCTCGGCAGGAGCAGCCTGGGAGACATCGCCCACAGGATCTTCCGGGCGATTTGCTGCCTCCGGAGAATCCTTGCCGGATGGATTGTCCTCACGAAAATTCTCTTCCATTGGTCCTCTTTTCTTCATTGGTTAACATACCAAAACCAGATCACAAAAACCTCAGATCCCAAAAAGCGCCGAAAACAAGAAACAATCTGCCCTACGGAGCGGGGTTATGACTCGGAGGCATAACCTCATCGATCCAGAGATTCAGTCGGTCGGACAGGTAATTCATGATGGGGATGACCTGGTCGTAATTCATCCTGATCGGTCCCACAAGACCGATCGATCCCAGCCATATATTGCCGCTTCGAAGCGGAATGGCAATCAGCGTGCAGGGCTCAAGTGCCCGCACAGGTATTTCATTTCCGATCCTGAGAGCCATCTGGTCTTCCGTCAAAAGTTCTTCAAACACCCTGTAAAGAGCGGACTGTTCCTCGAACACCTCCATGATCTCCCTCAGGGTATTCGCATTTTTGAATTCGGGAACTTCAGCGAAATAAGAGGTGCAAAAAACCCTCACATCCGGAACAGGCGCAAGCGATGTCAGCTGGGTAAAAACGTCGAGCACCGACTTGCCGAGAGCATCGAGTTCGGAAGTGATCTCGTTTCTGACCTCGAGAAGCGTCTTGTGCCGGGCCTTTCGGCTGAGTTTATCACCCATGGCGATCACTTCCAGAATATCCACATTTTCCGGAATGAGAAGCGTCTTTTTCAGCAATGATCCTGTTTCGGTGATAATGACCATCAGAACATGGCGCGGAGAAATCTGGACAAGGTCAAGGGAAAGAAGACGTTCCTCGATATTTGTCCCTGCCCCCAGCAAGATTCCCGTGGAACGGGTCATCCTGCTCACCAGGTTGATGACCGTAGACAAGACCGAAAGTAAATCAGGGGAAGCCGTATCCGCAAGCACCGCATCAAGAAGATGCGAGAGCTGGTCTGCGGACTCCGGTTCCAGCCCCGGGAAGCGTGTGTTGTCAACGAAATACCGGAACCCCTTCGGAGTCGGAACCCTTCCCGCCGAGGTATGCGGGTGCATCAGATAGCCCGTCTCCTCAAGATCCGCCATGACATTTCTGATCGTGGCAGGAGAGTAGTTCAGGCCAAACTGCCGATTGACGGCCCGAGAACCGATCGGACTGGCATTCCTAATATAGCCTACCACCGTCGCATTTAATACTTCCCAACTTCTTTCATCCATCATCTGTCACCTCTACTGCATCTGCACATGTGCCCGTCAAAAATTAGCACTCGCATCAAGTGAGTGCTAAAACATTAACAGGGGCCATATCCCTTGTCAAGCATTGAGAGGCGCAAAAGAACCGCCATTGGATGGAGAAAAAAAGAAGAGAAAACGAAAAATCCCTGATCGTTTCTATTAAACAGCCAGGTGTCGACGCCAACGGTTTAGCGCCTGAAGGGTGAAACGAAAGGAGTTACGACGTGCTACGAGAGAATGCACTCCCACGCAAGATCGAAGTACCGATGAAAGACTGACATCCCATGCATGCCTTATTTTTTTGGAGAATTCTTGAAACGCTGGATTGATTGGGCAATTGATCGCCCCGGGAACGGAAAAAATATCCGGCACAGTCTTTGCCATGATCGACGACGAAATTCTAAAAGTCGGTCAACTGGCCTTTTTCGATTTCGAATCTTCCGACGGACTCCCTCACCCATATTTTGTCCATGTCGAAATTCGCCTGGGCATGGACTCTGTAGCAAAACACTCCTTTCGGAGCAGTTTTTGTTCGGGTCTTTTTTTCCTGGAAAACGCGACCCGGTCTTCGGAGAGATAATAAAGAGATGTGCCGCTCTCCCGAGTCCTTCTTTTTTCTTGCGTCCGATGGTCTTTTTGATGGGTTGTTGATCCGGATGTCCAACAGAGTCAAAGCTCAAGTCCGTCCATTTTTTTGATTACTCCTTTTCTGATCTCCCGGATCCTTTTGCCATGGCAGAATTTTTATGCAATTGAGACTGAAGATGTCGGGAGAGATCGTAAATGGATAAAACAAGACGACCAACATCGGTGTTTTGAAGGATGGGATCCTCTTTGAATGGCTCGATGAATCGATGTTCGAGAGCATCGATATTACGGGTGGATTCGACCAGTATTTGGGTTTGTCCCGGAGAAAACGCGCCAGGTTTCTCGATGAGAAGGAAATGGAGATCGTAAAGATCCCGGGCAGCTGTTCGCTCTTGGAAGGCTTCAAGTTTATGGTCGACGAGAACAGGAAGATCGTATACGCGGATTCCTTCATGAAAATGAGACCGGGAAAGATTATAAGAATCTCTACAGGATACTTCAATCTTCAAAGAACCCGACATCTCCTTCGTGCTATATTTGACACGGTAACGCTGGACTGTTTGAGTATTTTTGGGAATGTCAACAGAGTCGATCTTTACAAGGGGGCCTGTGGCTTTTTCTATCCGGTTTTCAAGACGAAGATATTTGTTGCTGTCAAAATCAAGATCTTCGGAGAATCGGTCAAGTCCATACGCAAAAAGAAGAGCCGTCCCTCCTTTGAGAATGAGCGGGGTATCCGCCAGGGAACGGGCAATACTTTTCATGATATCGACATGGATTCGTTGACGGGGCGTCATAGTTGTGGCTTGATCCAGGAGGACACCAAGTCTTTCTCGGAAGAAGAAAACTTCGGGAGAAACTGATCGAGAAGTCGAAAAAATGTTTTCTTGTGCTCGTCCGTATCCAACCAGTCGGAGATTGCCAAGTGCCGGGGAACTTGTCCTTTCGATACGGAGCGGTACAGCATATCGAAAATGGCCCGGTAATGATTGGCAGAGTAAACCCTTGTTCCGTGCGGAATTGAAATGCCCCAGCATCGAAGAGAGTCCGAGCACTCATGAATCCCAAATCCTCCGAATAGAGCATTCGTATTCCATTCGAGGCCCTCTCCAGCCAGGGTCAGATTATCCGGGAAGCAAGGGGAATCGAAAATCCCCCAAAAATGCCAGTCGCCCCCCGTCTTTTCCGGGGCGGGAATATTCAGCGCCACCATACCGGTCAGGTACCGGGTTGGACTTGTTTCGGGAAAAACAGCTATTTCGGAAGACACGAAAACCCTCCGTTCCTCAACTAAACACCCACCAACTGAAGCTTGTGATTTTGCATTGCGAACTGGAAGTCCGGATACGCGTTGGCTTAACGACGCGTCCTACTCCAATTCCATCTCGGACTCATCATTGGGGCGCGGTTAGAGATGTTCCAGATAGCTTTTGATCATCTCTTCCATCATCCATCGCTCCCACCGTCGCGCAAAGATACCCCGCGCCAAAAAATGCTGCCCTCAATATTTCTTCCGTCCGTTGGGAAACTCCTCGAACAGCTCGCTCGTTGTTCGCCCCTTGATCCTCCTCACAATATCGATCGATACCATTTGATGATCCGTATCTCGAACACTCCACAGGTCTCCCGGACCAAGGCTCTCACCCGTTCCGCCACCTCTCGCATCAACACCTTACATCGGTACTTGGTCACCCACACAAAGCGGTACTCGATATTAAAGACGATATGGCTCAATTAAGAGTTCGTTATGTGGGACAGAAGTGCCTTGGGTGATCCCTGACCTCAAATGGTCGAAGACTTTTTCGAAGAGTGCAAAAGATAGAGAAGTCATGTAGTCTCTTCGAAGTTTTTTTCTGTTGTCGTCAACTCGTTTATTCTAGGAAGAAACACTTTTCTGAATTTTATCAATTTTGAAGTAAGCCATCCAAATTGATTGGGCCGGTCGTCCTTATCCCAGATATCCACCCCATATTTATAAACGGCAATGCGGGAAACTTTTGAGTTAGGATTATTCTGCCATTCCAATTGCTCACCTTGTTCACAAAATTCCCTTTCAATCGCTTCTTTTTGATTTTCAAGCATTTCAAAACTTTCTTTTGAATCTGGAAGCACAATTTCTACGCCGATGCGTTTTTCTCCGGTATGAACAGTTACATTAAACTGAAACTTCGATTTTTCAATACTAATGGTAAGACAATGTGTCGGAATACCTGAGGTAACGGGAACCGGGATCTGCTCGTTCTTAGGGGAGGATTGATTTTTAAGGTATTGCTTAAAGTCCTCCCAATATTTATATTGCCACATTTCAGTAGCAGTCATGTTTTCCAATCTTTTCAGCTTATTTGAGAAAAGGTTAGGCTTGCAGACAACATTGAATTTTGGCGCAGGAAGAGAGTTACCAATCTTCCACATCTCTATTTCTAGTCCAAAAAATTGCATTTGATCACCAGATATCTCGTTAAGACGATCCAGCACAGCTCTATGTTCTGGCAAAAATTCTTCGGCGATCCAGACGACTGCTTCAACCTTCTGCCCATCTAACCCATTCAGTCCTGCGGCATAAGTGAGTAACTTGCCGAGATGGTCATGATCAGTTTTATTATATTGATTTTCGATCACAACCCAATTTTGCGTTGAAGGCTTCTTGCAAAGCATATCTGCCCTAAAGGGTCCAACCGGCACCTCCAATTTGCGATGCTCAAGTCTTTCTTTAAAAAGGAGATCCCCCAAGTCCGCAAGGTTCTTTGCCTCGGAGAGCCAAGGGGTAAAATCGCGTGATTCATGTTCCCAAATATTTTTCAAACTAACTCTTTCGAGGTGGCCTATAACAGAATTCATTAAACCTCCAATGGATTGAATATCCAGAACCAAGAGGCACGTTTCCGAATCTCCACTTCCGCATGTCGCTTCACAGCCTCTTCTATACTCTTCCCCGCAATCTTATCAGACGTCTGAGGGAACTTATTGGGTAATAAACACGATCCCACTGCGTTGAAATGCCACAGTAGCATAGCAAGATATCGTCTCTTCGGTCTTGCAGATCACACATTTCAGTGGGCTTTCCCCACGCTGAAGCCTGGGTCCCAAAGGGCTGAATCAGGTTGATAACCAGTGATAACTCGATATTTTTCCGTCAACGGACCTTGGCAATAAATAGATGGACCGGACTGTCTTTAATAAAATCCACTATAAACCGACGTTTTCGTCGATTTCAGGAGATCCTCGGCCAGAATACGGCATTACTGGAACGTCAGGTCTCGAGGGGACCGATGCAGTTCCTTTATTATTACTGGACATATCCCTTTTAAATAAAAACCGTTATTCAATAATAATCAATCGGAACACCACAATCGTCATGCCGTTGATAATCTTCCTTATTTGTTTCCGTTCTTTTATCGACTTCTTTTCCGGGCTCCCCACCTACTCCCGGATCAGAATGGGTGCGGATGATTTTGAAATGGCCCCGCATCTGGAGGATTCTCTCCGGTATAAACAAAAATGGCCAGAAGAAAAAAAGCTAATCGGCCTGTACCGTTTTTTGAGGATGAGAGATCGCGGAACGCTCAAAGCCGAAGATCGCAAACAGAAGCAACAGACATGAAATGGAGGTCAAAAGATAAAGGTTGCCGAAAGAGAGCATCATCGCCTGAGCGTCAAGAGTCTGGTTCATCAGGGCGAAAGAAAGCGGGCCAGCCGCCTGCGGAGAGACTCCATGGGCAATGAAAGTCGAAGTCAGCATCTGGGAATGTTGTTCGAACAAGGGAGCCGCATTGGAAAGATGCTCGGACAGGTCGCTTCTATGCTGCTGTTCGAACCGCTCGAGCATCGTCGTCATGAAAGCGATTCCGACCGTTCCGCCAACCTGCCCCATCATGCTGACAAGAGCCGCTCCCGAGGAGACCTTCTCCCTCGACAGGGTCGACATCGCAAGGGTCATGATCGGCGGAAACAGGCACGCAAGACCGACACCCCTTTCGATCAGCGGCCAGAAAACCGCATCCGGCCCGATTTGGATGGAAAGATTCGAAAGACCGTGAAGGGAAAGAAGGAGAATCCCCATTCCCGAAAACATGATGGGCAAAAGGGGAGCCTTCCCCATCGCCCCCCCGACAAACATGGCGGTGAATGTAAAGGAAAGAATTCCCGGAAGGAGCACCAGACCCATCTTGTAAGGGTTCCAGCCCAGAAGGATCTGCCCCATCAGGGGAACGGTGAACAGTGTCCCGAAATAAACAATACCCAGGAAAAAAAGTCCGAAGCACCCAGCGGCCAGAGACCGGTTTTTCAAGACCCGGAGATCGATGAGAGGATGTTTCGCGACAAACTGCCGGACAACAAAAAGCGGAAGACTGATGACAGCGATCCAGAAGCTCGCCCGTATCAGCGGGGAGTCGAACCATGCAAACTCCTGTCCGTTTTCAAGAAAGATCTGAAGGGCGGGAATACCCATGGCAAGGAGGAGAATTCCCCAGACATCGGCCGTCTCTCCGTGATTGGTATATGGCGAGTTCCTGATCACCTTGTAGGACAAAGCCGTCAGGACGATGCCGATCGGCACATTGATGTAGAACATCCATGGCCAGCTCAGGTTGTAGGCAATATAGCCACCGATGACGGGACCGATGGCGGGACCGAGGCTGATCCCGATCGCAAACAGGGCATTGGCCAGGCCGACAAGCCTCGACGGGTACGCCTCGATCAGGAGCGCCTGGCTCGTCGCGAAAAAGGCCGCGCCGCTCACCCCCTGAAACATACGGAAGATCACAAGTTCCGGAAGTGATGTGGACTGGGCGCAGAAAAAGGAAAAAACGGCGAAAAAAAAGACCGAACCGGTGAAGTAGACCTTCCTGCCAATTTTATCTGCAAAAAAACGTGTCATCGGAATCATCAGGATATTTCCGATGGAGTACGCGGTAATGATCCATGCAACCTCGTCGACGGTTGCATCGAGCCCCCCCATCATCTTCGGAAGACCGACATTCACGACCGTCGAGTCAACCGTCTCGATCAGGGTTGCCCCGATTGCGCAAATGGTGACAAGGATCCTCTCCCGAATCGGATAACCCATGTCGCCTGAATGTCCGGATGAGGGCTGGGGAGACTCCGTCATCTCGCTCCCTGGTGGCCGAAAGGAGGATTATAGGATGGGTCGACATGGACAGTCGGAATAACCGACAGACCAGGAAGGAGAAGGTGCTCCGGGTCCGACCCCGGCAAAAGGGCGATCCGGACCGGAACTCTCTGGACGACCTTTGTAAAATTTCCGGTGGCATTTTCGGGAGGTAAAAGGGCCATAATGGCTCCGGTTGCCTGCTGGATGCTTTCGACCTTGCCTCTGAAGACCCTGCCAGGGTAGGCATCGACATGAATCGTAACAGGATCTCCCACTTTCATGTGGGTAATCCTGGTCTCCTTCATGTTGGCGATGATCCATGTGTGAAAGGGAATGATCGTCGCAAGAGACAACCCCGGAGAAACGTACATTCCAAGGCTTGCCGTCCTGTTGGTGAAGCGTCCCGAAATATCCGACCTCACCTTGAGGTAGCCCTTGTTCAGACGATCCGCAGACAGCGCCGCCTTCCTTTTGGCAACCAGGGCCCGGTCAACCGAGATCAGCTTCCTGGCTTTTGAAAGTTCATGGCGGGCAATCTTCACGGCGATCTCCAGATGCTCCAGATCTTCCTGCGACGAATACCCCCCTTTCGAGAGGGTCAAGGCCCTGTCCCTGTCGGAGATCGTTTTTGAAAGACTTTCCTGCGCAATCCGGATCTGGCTCTCATCGAGAGGAATCTTCCGCTCCTGGGAAACAAGGGCTGCCTTCTCAATCGCAAGACGGGCTTCGACATCTTTAGGATCAAGCTCAACAAGGGGATCTCCCGGATGAACCACCTGGTTGTCACGAACAAAGATTTTGGTGACGACGCCGGGGATGCGGGTCGTCACCATATGGGGCCTTGCGGTAACAAACGCATCGGTGGTTGAAACATTCCTCTCCCGGTCCCTGACCCACCAGAGTCCAAGAAGAACCAGGAGCAGCACGACCGCACCACCAGCTACAATCTTCAGAAAATGCTTGCTCAATCGATCCTCCTGTTGACACACTTCCCATGCCTGAAGGCAGGAATTTTACGGCGCTTTGGCTAAAAGATGACAGAGCCAAACGGACAAACACTGACAAAAAACACCTCAAAAACACTCAAGGAATCGCTTCATGTCCATCAGGGCTCAGGAGACCCTCCGCATATTTGTAGTCCACCCATCTCATGATGACGTCATAATGGGCCTGGACATAAACAGCAAGAGAGCGGCGCAGCTGGGTCTCCGCATCGACGACATCCACAGAACGGGCCGTACCGACCTTGAAGGCTCTTTCCATCAAGTCGTCATTCTCCTGGGCAAATCGCTTGGCAAGCTTTGCCTCGGAAAGCCGCGACTCGGCCTCACGGAGCAGAATCGCCGCAGATCGTAGCTGGGACCGGACCTGCTGCCTGGTCTCCTCGTACTGGTTTCTTGCGGCACTTTCACGGGCCCGGGCCCCATGGATCTGGTCCATGACAAGACCGCCCTGATAAATGGGGATGTTCAGCATTCCACCGATGGAAAAGCTCGAGAATGCACCGTTGGGAATCGCGGGACTCCCCAACGCCTGGGGCGGGATCTGAGCCAGAAAATAGGATCCGTTACCTGTCAGCGTGGGATAGTTCTGGCTCTTGGCTCCCAGAAGGGATTCATGGCTTGAAAGGACCGCATCATGCGACGCCAGAAGATCCGGGCGATTCTGATAGGCAAGATCGAGGTCATGATCGCTGACATGGCCAAAGGCATTCTCCCCCGGAAAATACTCCTGCACCTGAATATGGGCTCCCTTCGGAAGCCCGATAGCCTTTCTCAGGGTCACAAGAGCAACATCCCTGTCTCCTTCCGCCTGGATCTTCGACATGATCGCATTTTCAAGGTTGACCTTGGCCTGTGTCACGTCGATCTTGAGCCCCACCCCGGCGGAAAGCCGGGCTTCTGACTCTTCAAGATGCTTTTTGGCATCCTCCTCTCCTGCAATCGCAACCCTGAGCCCCTGCTCCTTGTCCAATACATTCAGATAGGCAATATCCACATCATGGATCAGGTCAAGGGAGGCCTTCCGGAGATTTGCCTTTTCCTGGTCCATGGCTCTTCTTGCAAAAGAAACCTGGTGGCTTGTCCGCCCAAAGTCGTAGATCAACTGGTTCACCCCGACGGTGAAAAGCTGATAGTCAAGAAACTGGTATCCGGGAAAAAGGAAATATCCCAGGAAACTGTTTCCATAGTTGTTCTGGTAGCTTGCCTGCACCTGGGGAAGGTAGGAAGATTTCGCGCCCTTGAGCTCATAGGCCCTTGATTTGACGATGTTCTGTTCTGACTTGAGGTTGGGACGAAGCTTGAATGCCTCATCAAGCGCCTCTTTTAAAGTCATTGTTCCCGAATCCGCAGAAGCAGTGGTCACCGGCAACGAAAAAAAAGTTGATGCACAGAAAAGGAGAACCGCCGCAAGGTTTTTGCCGTACCCGCAAAAGAGACCCATTACATCATTGCCTTGCCTTTTTCCTGAAACAACAGGCTTCATTCCGCAAAACCCCCCATTGTTGACTTGTCTGTTGGTTTTCCTGCCAGTGACTCGTGAGTAAAACGTTTTATCATCAATATGATCGGGATGCCCATAAGGCCAAAGAAACCGGCGTACAGAAAGGTATTGTTATAGGCAGAAATACTCGCCTGGATATGGATCATCTGGGAGAGAAGACCATTCGCAACACCTGATCCGGACTCATTGATCAAAAGCCCATGATGCGCCTCAAGGTGAATCTGCGCAAGAGTTTTCTGCATGGGGTAGGCGCTCAGGATATCATGGGAGCGATACTGGTCCACAAACGAAGCGGTGCGGTGGTCGAGGATATTTCCCAGGATCGCAACGCCAACCGCCCCACCCAACTGGAGCGTGTTGCTCTGAAGCATTGAGGCAAGACCAATATGGCGGGGCTCGACCAGGTTCTGGGGAAGACTTGAAAGCAGGGCGTTGATCAGTCCCATCGAAAGGCCAAAGAGCAGCTGGGGAACCAGAAGCTGATAGAACGATGGGACATTCGTCAAAAATGTAAAAAACATCTGGGAAATACCCAGCAATGCAAAACCCAGCAAGAGAATCATCCTTTTTCCCCAGTCGGTGCTTTTTGAGGACAGGATCCCCATGACAGGCATAAAGATTCCCGCCATGAGAGATGTCGGCAAAAGGACCAGACCGGCGTCAATGGAGGGAAACCGATTGTAGCTCTGGACAAACAGGGGGAGCAGGAACATCCGGCCGAAAAGGCTGATCGCCCTTGTCAGGGAGAGGAGAATGACAAGGGAAAAGTCCCAGTTTTTGAATATGGAGAGATCCAGTATCGGGTGCTTGACCGAAAAAGCCGTATAGATATAGACCCAGAACGAAACACTCATGACCGTCCAGCATTCATAGACAAACCGGGAATCCCACCCCCATCGCTCCCCTTCGGTAATCCCCATCTGCAAAAAGGCAAGCGTCATTCCGAGGGAGATGAATCCGGCATAATCAAAAGGAAGGACCTTGGCCGGAGGATCATTTTTAAGGATCAGGAAGGTAACAAAAAACGACAGGACGCCCACCGGAATATTGACGAAAAAGATATCTCTCCAGTTGAAGTTGTCGATCAGGTAGCCCCCGAGGATCGGACCGATCGTAGGCGCCAGAACAATCACGATGCCAAAAAAACCAAAGGCCTTGGAACGGTCGGCCGGGGTGAACGCCTCGGTAATGATCGTAAAGCCGAGGGGCATCATGAGGCCGCCGCCGATCGCCTGGACGACCCTGAAAAAAATCATCGCATTGAGGTTGGGAGAAAGACCACAAAAAAACGATGAGAGCGTAAAAAGAAAAGTTGAAAACAGATAAAGCTTTTTGGCGCCGACAAGAGACCGCCCCCATGCCGATGCCAGTGTGATCACCGCAAAGCTCATGGCATAGGCCGAGATGACCCAGCGGACTTCATCGATGTCGGTGTCGAGACTTCCCACCATATTGGGAAGAGCAACATTGACAATGGTCGTGTCCAGAACCGGAAGGAAAAGCCCCAGCATCACAGCCGCAAGGGCCCACCACCGGTAATTGGGAGATTCGTCAAAAATCCCGCCGGCAACGTTCACCAGGGGCTCCCTTTCCTGATATGGATCCTGATTTCTGCAGACATCCCCGGCAAAAGCTTTTCAGACTTTGCATCATCCACCTGGATCCTGACGGGAATTCTCTGAACGACCTTCACAAATGTTCCCGATGCATTCTCCGGGGGAAGAAGGGATATTTCCGCGGCGGAGGTTGGAAGGATCCGCTCCACATGGCCATGAAACTTCCGTGAAGGATAGGTATCGATATCGATATCGACCGGCTGGCCAACCTTTACATGGCCCATTCGGGTCTCCTTGACCTTCGCCAGAATCCAGAAAACCCCCGGATCAGAAACGGACAGAATCGGCTGTCCCGGAGAAACGACCTGACCGATCTGTCCGATTCTCTCGACAACCTGCCCATTGATGGGAGAGTGAACGGTGTAGTTCAACGGATGGGACTCCGAAATTGACAACGTCATCCGGTCGGTCATGACCAGTTTTCTGGTACGGTAAAGCTGGACGTCCAGATCTTTCAGCCGGGTCTTCAGAGCCTCCAGGTCCTGTTGGGTAATAAAACCGTTTTTGTGAAGCCTCACGCCCCGGACATAGTCGTCTTTTGCCTGCTTTTCGCGAATGGCCAGGGACTCCTCATCCTTGAGGCTCGCCTCAAGATTCCGGTAGTCCGATGCATTCGTCCTGTTCATCCCGGAAAGGGCATGAAAGCCGGTGATATCAATTCTCGCAAGCTCCATCCCCTTCCTGACCGGATCGCCGATATTCAGGGGCAGCGACATGATCCGGCCCTGGGTATTGGCCGAGATCAGGATAATATTTCCGTCGACCATTGCATCTTCTGCCGTTACGTAATAGTCGAGATACCTTGAGTAGAGAAAAACAACCAGGAACGTTCCAAGCACCCCAAGAATGGGGATGAGTTTTTTTGGAGAAAGCAGACCTTTCACAAAAGAACCCCCGGTACCATTGCTTTTGTCACTTGCCTCAGTCATGGACACCCTCCCCATCGTGATTTTCCTGGAATTTCTCCCGGACAGCGGGGGAAAGGGGATGGGCGATCTGTTTCATCGCAGTCCTTTCGTCAAATCCCCTGTAGGTCGGAGACGAGGGGTTGTGACAGGTAACGCAGGAGTCAGGATGGATCACAAGTCCTGCCTCTTTTGCTTTTTGCGGGTTGATCATGACGCTGTAGTGGGCATAGTCCTCCCCGGCACCGTGACAGGATTCACACTGGACGCCATCCTTCATCCGGAAGGTTGAAACAACCTCCGGCAAGGACGCATTTGGCGCCGTCACATGGCAGGAGAGACATCTCTGGCTGGTTTTTGGATCAGCAACGCCAAGGCGCTTACCGATATCGAGCGCCTCCCTTGAGGAAAGGTCCCTGTAAGAGCGCGCATGGGGACCCGATTTCCATGACTGGTACTGCTCTCCCAGAAGCGTTGAGGAATGGCAGATCTCACAGGACTGCACACCGACATACCGATGCATGAAAACGCTCTCTGTCGCTCCGGCATGGCCGGCATGAATGATCCCCAGACCGCCAAAAGCAACAATTCCCGAAAGGAGAATCATAAAACCTCGCCGGAACCACTTTTCATTCAACTTCATGATGACCCCTTAAATGATTGGCCTCTGATACAGGACCCAACCCTTTCATAAAATGATCGATCAGATTTGCGAGAAAAATCTTGTTATCGACCGTGCATATTTTTTTTCCGGAAAGGATCTCCTGAAAGAAGAAATTGGAAAAAAGAACCCCGAGAAAATACTGGGCAACATCCCGAACCTCCGGCCACCCGGCAAGCACAGAAACAATCCTGTTGAACCGGTTCAGGCTGAGTTCGTAGACCATTCTCGGATACAGCGGTTCGCGATCTTTTTCCAGAAGCCGGTATTCCGACACGACGATCCTGAAAACATCACGGTGCAGGACAAGAGACGCAATCGTCGCATCCCCCACCTGTTTCAGAAAAACCCCAAGATCCTTGCCGGTAATCTGACCTTGTTCCAACTTTTCCTCCCATTCGGCATAGACTTTCTGGATGGGAGAAGACTCTTTGGAAAATTTCTCTTCGATGATTGCAAATAAAAGAGCTTCCTTGTCAGGAAAATAATGGTACAAAAGCCCCTCTGCCACCCCTGCCCGGGCCGCAATTTTTTTATTGGTCGTCCGATGGAAGCCTTCCTCAGCAAAACAGGACAACGCGGACTGAAGAATATTCCGGCACCTTGGTGATCGGCCGCTGTCAGCCGAAAAAGAGTTATCATCCATTTTTTGATCCATTTGTTGTTCTCGCCTGTGGTGAAACGGAGAAGTTGATTGATCAATCAATCAATTTTCGTATTTCATCACAGAACGGACTGATTGGTCAATCAGCACCTCATCAAGAAGAAGAGTCCCCGGACGCCAGGTCTTTGCAGGAATAAAAAAAGGGGGCCCGAACCAGGCCCCCTCCATGATTTTTGCACGACCGGAAAACCTATCCGGCGTTTTGCTTGAGCCAGAGATTTTTCATGGTCTTGATCACCCGATGAGCCTTGGGTGCCTGCACCACCTTCTTGACCCCGTTTAACGTCTGGTAGATGGTCTGCTGATAGTCAGCCTTCGACATGGACTCGAGAACATAGACATCATTGAAGTACTCGACCGGTGCTCCAGGGCTGGTCTGGATCCAGTATCTTCTCCACCAGAAACGATCCGGCTGGGCTCCGGTGATGATGCCGTTCGCAACCTGCAGCGTTCCGTCTTCGATGGCCTGCTGCGTATCCGCATCGTAAGATCCGGCACTTTGGGTCGCATCGACCGTCCTCGCCTTGATATAAAGATTGTGGACAGTGTTCTTGATTGTCGTTGCGATGCCTTTCTGGGCATTGGCAACGGCATCGGTCCGGCCACCTTCCATATCAAACTCGTGATCAGCTTCTCCGACAAAGTATTTCCGGTCCGGATGGGACTTCTGGTAGGACCTCATGTTGTCAATCCATTCCGGACGGGATCCCTTTGAATGAGCCACTTCATGCTCAATCCCGTATTGGTTGGGAGGCTGCTGGACGGAACTGCACGCCGCCAAGGCAATCAATGTTCCCCCAGCCAGAAAAGAAAGACCCAACGACAGCACATTTTTGCGATTCAGCATAAAAAAACCCCCTCCTTGGATTCAGAGAACCGTTGAGCCGGAAAGAAGCGCCCGGGATTGCAGACGACTGTTTTTTCCCCTATTCTTGATCTTGGGAACCAAACACCAAATGCCTGCATTCTATCATATTTTGGGAGTTTCACCACATGTCAAAAAAACAGACCCATCAGGATAGTCCCCTTTCCTCTCCCGCCTACGGGGCAATTGCCATTTCGGAGGCCAGTCTTGAGCCCTGGCCCAATCCGGCACCGGAAGAGGTTTACGAAGCAAACATTTCCTACCCGGAATTCACGTGCCTCTGCCCTCGATCCGGCTATCCCGACTTCGCAACGATCTCCATCCGCTACAGACCGAAAAAAACGATTGTCGAGCTGAAAAGCCTGAAACTCTACCTGAACAGCTTCAGGGACAGGCCCATTTCCCATGAAGCGGTCACAGCCCTTATTTACCGCGACTTGATGACCCTCCTGGAACCAGAGTTCCTGGAGGTCACCGGCGACTTCAATGTCAGGGGAAACGTCAAGACAGTGATCACGCTCCACTCCGGAATGGAACGGAAGCGCAAAAAAAGCAGCAGTTCCCGGTCCGGAAAACAAAAACAGCCGTCCTGAGAGACAACTACTCCCTGAAGAAGTTTGTCGGGAAGGAAGGGTTGAGCCGACAGCGATCATAGGTGATGCGCTCCATGAAACGCCCCCGGGCATCCATTGTCGAAATTGAAACGGGAAGACCTGTCCTGGTATCAAAGCTGACCCACATTCTTCCAAAAATCGGACGGGCGACACCAAAAACGGGAGCCACATTGACAACCCTGACCGCGTGGCCCATAACAACGCCCCGGTCCAGGTAGACACAGCCCCCCAGAAGACATGAAGGTGCCAGAACCCGCGCATAAAAACTTCCATAGTCGGCATGGTTGATCGTATGGCCAAAACGGGAGGTGATCAGGGACGATCCGGGGCTCAGGGACAAGATCATGGGAAGAAACGAAAAAGGCTTGACCCTGACCTGATCCTGATCCTTGCGGTAGATCAGCCAGGCCCCCTTTCTCGGACGAATCAGGTCGATACGAATGTCTCCCGCTTTTCGGACAGAAAGGATCATCTTTTCGTCGGCTCGCAGAGGGTCTCCATCGTGTCCTTCGTGGTAAAAGGTCCTCACAAGGCAACGATACGAAGAAAGAGCCAGGACGGACTTGTGCTCCGAGGAGACGATAAGTCGTCCGGCGGGCTCGCTGTACCGCCATGCACCGGGCGCCAGGGACGATCCGGAGGGAAGGAACTGACTGGCCAGATCGGCGGAGGATGCCGAAGGGGGAGAAAAGAAGAGCAGGAGGACGACTGTCAGGAGAGACATTCTCCCGAAACAGTTTAACCTTTTCCTGATGATCCTGTTCCTCATGGTTTTTGTTGTCATGTTCCCGGGGAAAAGAAGGTTCCCGGACGCAAATAGACCTGGTAGAGAACCAGACCCAGACCAAGGATTCCCAGCATTCCATGACACAGCGTAAAAAGGCGGATCATGGCCAGGCCCCGGAATCCCCTGACAAGAAGAGCAAGACCGAAGAAAACGGAACCCAGAAGGCTCAGGATCCCCCAGTCCATATATTTAAGGGGTCCCAAAATAAAGTGGCGGGCCACGATCATCAAAAAACCGATCATGGCAAGTGTCGGATGGATAAAACCCAGTGGCTTCGGAAATGATGTCTTCATAACCTCGGCCGTTACCAGAACAACACCAAAAAGAGAACCGAGCGTCAAAAAAAAGGCTCCAACCAGAAGAAGTCCGTGATCCATCTTTATCTCCCAAAAGACCGGCAGGCCAGTCTACCCTTCTTTCAGATCATGCGCCAGCAAAATAGCCTCGGCGATTTCTTTCATTGACTTACGGATATTCATGCTTTTTTTCTGAAGCAACCTGTAGGCTTCATCTTCGGTAATATGGTTTGCCTTCATCAGGATGCTCTTGGCCCGGTCAATTTTCTTTCTCGATTCAAGCGCCTCTTCCATTTCGATGTTTTTCTGGAGAAGACTCGTGTTTTCCCAGGCAATGGCCGCCTGGTTTGCAACCGTCTGAAGGACCGTAATTTCATCTTCGGAAAAACGGTGAACCTTGCTCGTATAGACGTTAATCACCCCGATTGGCCGATTCTTGATCATCATCGGAACAGAAAGGAGCGAGACAAGATTTTCCTTTTTGGCAAGATCCTTGAATGAATAGCGAGGATCTGCCTGAACATTCTCCACCCAGATCGGGCGTCCATCCCGAAAAACCAGTCCGGAGATGCTTTCGCCTATTTTTATGGGCGGCTTGTTCCGGTACTCCTGGGACAATGTCTGTGTCGCCCGGATGACAAGTCCCTCCTCTGCATCGTAGATCATAAGCGAGCAGAGGGTGGAGCTGGTCATCTCGGCTGTGACCGTTACGATCAGGTGAAGGATTTCTTCCAGGTAGCGACTGGAGGTGATCGACTCGCTGACCTGGGAGAGTGCCTCGATCTGCCGGGCCTTCTTCCTTGCCTCCTCGAAAAGAAGGACATGGTCGATCACAAGCGAGAGCTCAAGGGCAAGAATGACCAGAAGCTCAACCTCTCGCTCCGAGGGCTCGTACGTTTCCTTGAACTGGAAGTTCATCACTCCGAGGAGGCGATCTTTTGCCACAAGGGGAATCGATATGAACGCTTCGCAAAACTCGTCGCTCAGGGAAGGAAAGGTCTTGAACCTGGGATCAAGCCAGGCTTTTTTCGAAATGATCACGGGAGATCGCTCGCGGGCCACCCAACCAGTCAAGCCCTCACCCAGCCGCAGGGAGAAGTGGCTCAAAAATCCGGGAAGAGTCAGGGAGGAAGCCTTCAGGACAAGGTGTGTCTTTTCTTCGTCAAGAAGGTAAATCAGCGCCACATCGAAGTTGAGGATTTCCCGGGAGAGCCTGATCGCAAGATCAAGCCTCTCCTCAAGGGGAGATTCGCTGTGCGTAATCCGCAGGAGCCCCCTCAGGAGACGAAGCTCCTTTTTCAGATCTTCCTGCCCACGGTCATCCCTGATGTTTTCAAGATGGCCCAGAGGATGGGAGGAGTTCAAATCGTCACCATCATGGCCTGTCCCGACTGTTCCCGTTTTCTTCAACAGAGCCCCTTCATCAAAAAGCGTTTGGCCTAAAGGTCCAGAAGAGCCTTACGAACGGTCTCCTGATCGTAGTCACGAGTCATAATGACCTTCCCCCATGATACAGGAAGAATCAATGTCGCTTTTCCACCCCGGGTTTTCTTGTCGGATCCCCAGAACCGCAGGAGATCATCGATCGAAACATTTCGGGGCCATTGATAAGGAAGTCCTGACGCCTTCAGAAGAGCAAGAAGCCTTTCCGAGACACCGCTCGACAACCCCAGTCGCTCAGAAACACGGGAAGCGGCAAGCATTCCAAGCCCCACGGCCTCACCGTGCAGGATCTCCCCAAAGCCAAGGGCTCCTTCCAGCGCGTGACCGAAGGTATGACCGAAGTTCAGGGTCATGCGAAGACCGCCTTCATGTTCGTCTTCCGATACGATCCTTGCCTTTTCCGAAACCGACTCCGATATGGCCAGAGACCAGAGTTCCCGGCGAAATGGCTCGCCACCAAGAGCTTCGATGCCGGAATCCAGAAGATCTGACAGTGCGGCGTTTCCGATCATCGCATATTTGATGACCTCCCCAAGACCGGCTCTTCGTTCCCTCAATGGCAGCGTGACCAAAAGATCAGGATCAATCCAGACAGCCCTGGGTGGGTAAAAGGATCCGAGAAGATTTTTCCCCATGGGATGGTCCACGCCTGTTTTGCCCCCAATGGAAGAATCCACCTGGGCAACAACGGTCGATGGAATATGGACAAGCGGAACGCCACGCAAAAGAAGCGAGGCAGCAAAACCGCCCATGTCACCGGTTACCCCCCCTCCCAGAACCAGAAGGGGTTCGCCTCTTTCCCATCTGAGAGAAAGCAGTCCATCAAGAAGGGCCGTGACCGAGGACAAAACCTTGTGCGCCTCTCCATCAGGCAAAAGCAAGGTCTCCGGACGATACCCGGAGGAGGAAAGACTACGGACGATCCTTTCTCCATGGAGCTCATGGACGACCGGGTTGGTGACGAGAGCAAGACGTCCGGACCACCCCATCCCGGCCAAAAGTGACGGAAGATCCTCAGAAAGACCGGATTCGATCAAAACAGGATAATCTCCCAGACGGGAACGAACCAGACAACTTGTCAAACACCACCTGCCCTGGTCAGAAAGTCCTCCCCCAGAAGACGGGATATCTGGACCACAACCTGGGAAACACTCAGCCCCCCGGTTTCAACAATATAATCCGCAATTTCCCGATAAAAAGGATCACGGTCCCGGAGAGTCAGCCTGATCTCCTCGGACAGTTGCAGCTGGGGATTCAGCCTCGGACGTGAATTCCCCCAGTGGGACAGCCGGCTCTCAAGAACTTCAACCGAGACGGAAAGATAGAGAACGCATCCCATTCTGGAGATCAGTTCCCTGTTGGCGGAAGACAGGACAATACCGCCACCGGTTGACACCACCCCGGACTTCATCCCGAAAAGCTTCTGGAGAACCAAAGACTCAAGAGTCCGGAATGAGCCCTCGCCTTCTCTTGCCCAGAAAGAAGCAATAGGCTCACGAATCACCTCTTCGACCATCCTGTCCGTATCGTAAAACGGAAGATCGCGGACCCTGGCAAGAGAATGGCCTATGGTCGTCTTTCCACTCCCTCGTGGACCCACGAGCAAAATATGGCTGGATGGCTTTTCAGCATGAAGGGCAGGATCCATCAAACAGTGTTCCCGGGGTAATACAGTCTGTCAAGTCGCCCGGAAGCCTCCATGTGGGATTTCAACTCTCCGATCGAGTCGCCTGAATACTTTTCGGATACGGCCTGGGCCAGAATCAGACAAACCATCGCCTCACCGACCACCGATGCCGCAGGAACCGCACAGGTATCCGAGCGTTCGATCGTGGCAGGAGCAGCCTCTCCGGTCAGGATGTTGACGGATGGAAGCGGGTTGTAGAGGGTGGAGATGGGTTTCATGCCGGCCCTGACAATGAGGGGCTGGCCGTTGGTCATCCCCCCCTCAAGACCGCCAGCTCCATTGGTCGGTCGCAGAGGAGGCGATCCTGGCGTCGATGGCAAAAAGGCATCATGGACCTTTGAGCCATGTCTTCTCGCGCCTTCCATCCCGAGTCCGATCTCAACGGCCTTGATCGCCTGGATACTCATCATTGCCTGGGCAAGAAGTCCGTCGAGGCGGCGATCCCACTGTGTATAGGTCCCGAGTCCCACGGGAAGGGGGGTGGTCCTGACTTCAAAGACCCCACCCAGAGTGTCCCCTTCTCTCTTGGCGGTCCGAATCGCCTCGATCATGGCAAGAGACGCCTCAACCTCCGGGCAAAAAACCTCCGAGGACATCACGCTGGAGCGAAGCTCGGTGAAATCCGGGGTTTCAAAATCGGAAGACTTCATGGAAACTCCCCCGATCTCGACAACAAAGGACGCGACATCAATGCCAAGCTGTCGGAGATACTGGCGGGCAACGCCTCCAAGTGCGACCCGCATGGCCGTTTCCCTGGCGCTGGCCCGCTCCAGGATGTTCCTGAGATCGTGCTGTCCGTACTTGATCCCGCCAGCATAGTCCGCATGACCCGGACGGGGAATCAGGACCTGGCGTCCGGGTTCTCCGCTCCGGGGCTCGACAGCCATATCATCCTCCCAGTGGGAGAAATCCCTGTTTTCAAGGATAACGGTGATCGGGCTCCCGATCGTGACTCCGCGACGCACACCGGTCAGGAAGCGGACCTCGTCCGTTTCAATGCGCATCCGGCCACCCCTGCCATAGCCCATCTTTCGTCTCGCAAGATCTTCTCCGAGCATCTTCGCATCAAGGGGCAACCCCGATGGAATTCCCTCAATCATTCCAACCAGCGCCGGACCATGTGACTCACCCGCTGTCAGGAACCGGATCAAGGCATCATCGGCATCATTGGCATACCGCCTCCACCGCCGGCGCCACCGCCCGGCTTTGTATTGTCTGGTCCCAGCTTCTTTTTCTTTTTATGGGGAACAAGGTGGAGTGTCACACCGAGAAGCGACTGGAAATCGGCACCCAAATAGACGCTCTGGGCAACCAGAATTCCTTTTCCAGGGACATTCTCCACTGAAGTAACCCTCGACTGGTTCAAGAACAGGTCAATTCTCCTGACGAGTGCCGGTTGAACGGCCATCGCATCGCCCACTGTCTGATGTCCTGAAAGGGAGAGCGTCCTGATCTTTTGGATCATCTTCTCCTTGTTCGATTCAAGATCCTTCAGATAGGCGGAAAGCCTGGCGTTTCCATCCATGAACTTTCCCGGAGGAGTCGGCGTCAGGCTCTCGACATGAATTGAACTTCCCGACCATGGAAGCTCATAGGAGTAAATCTGCTTTTTCTTGGGTGCAGAAGAGCACCCTGACAAGGTCAAGAGGGAACAGGCCAGAACGGAGACAAAAAAAGCCATGCCTCCCACACCGGAAAGGCCTCCAGCAATCTTGCGATGATCTCTTTCACAACAATCCATTATTTCCCCAAATCCCGGTGAACGACCCGCATGTCATATCCTTTTTCCAGTAATTCTCCGCCCAAAGCCTGTGCCAGTGCGACAGAACGATGTCTCCCGCCCGTACATCCCAGCCCGAGAGTAAAAACAGAACGGCCTTCCGAAATATATTTAGGAAGAAGATAGGAGAGAAACGACTGCAGTTCCCGAAGAAAAGAGTCTCCTCCTTCCTCAAAAACCATCCTGCAGACCGGCTCGTCAAGCCCTGTCTTTTCCCGGAGCTCGGAAACATAATACGGGTTCGGAAGAAACCTGACATCAAGAACCATGTCGCACTCGATGGGAATTCCGTACTTGAAGCCAAAGGACATGATGAAGAGCTTCAGCCCCTTATGATCATGACCATGGCCGTAAAGCTTGAACAATATGGTCTTCAGATCCGAGGTCTTCACCCCGGTTGTATTAATCAGGCGATCGGCCCGTGCCTTGAGGGAGGCCAGCTTCTCCCGCTCATTCTGTATGGCTTCCACAAGCGAGATTCCTGTGGACCCTGAAAGTGGGTGCGGCCTTCTGGTCTCGGAAAAGCGGCGGATCAGCTCGGGATCGTCCGCTTCAAGAAAAAGAATCTCGGAGTTTTTTCCCTGACTTTTGAGGTCTTCGTAAAAGCGGAGAAAGACATCGAGGAAACCCCGTTCCCGAATGTCGATGCCAATGGCCACATTTGTGATTGCCGGGACACTGTGGGCCAGAAGATCCGCAAAGGTTGAAAGCAATGGAGGAGGAAGATTTTCGACACAAAAATAGCCCAGATCTTCGAGGACCTGAATCGCATGGCTTTTTCCTGCTCCGGAAAGACCGCTTACGAATAAAAAATGCGTCCGGTCCATCTCCCTCTCCAATGACTTCTAGTATTCCGGCCGAATCTGGCCGAGGCTTCCGTCACGTCGCCGATAGAGCAACATCATGACCTGATCCGAGGAATCGAGATAAAGGAAAAAGTCCTTGTCCAGGAGCTCCATCTGGAAAATGGCATCATCCTGGTTCATCGGCTTCACGGGAAAACGCTTGCTCTTGACCAGGGGAGGAAGAGTCCTGGGAGCCGGGGACTCATTCGGAACGGGCATAACGCCTGTCGTCCGGTTGTGGCCAAGCCGCTCCTTGAATTTGACCAGTTGGCGCTGGAGTTTTTCAATGACAAGATCCATGGAACCGTACAGGTCGTTTGTAACCGCCTCGGCATGGATGATCCGACCATTTGCATGGAGCGTCACCTCAACCTTCTGCCGAATTTTCTCAACCGACATCACTATTTCCGCATGGCTGTTCTCTGGAGCAACCCGGTCAAGGACGGACATTTTTTCATTCATTCGTTCCTTGATACCCTCTGTAAGCTCCATGTGTCGTGCAGTCATCAGTGTTTGCATCCGGTCTCTCCCTTTCCTTTCAGTTTTTATCAAAACAACCTCGATGGATCATCCATCATTGCCCAGGCATATGCGCTTTCGGCACGAGAACCCAAAAAAGACAGAACATCCTTTATCTCCGCACAAGTGCCGGAAGACGTGAAACCCGATCAGGGCGGGCAGGAAAAGAACCCCCATGGCCCGCCCCCTGAGGCACCAGAATGCCATCGTCAGGAACCAAATGAGGTCCGAAAAGTCTCCCAAAATACAGATGACCATAACTTAGATCGTGCCAGAGAAGATGTCAACGGAAAATCGTCCGATTTTCCGTTTCCGTCCATGCGCCTCACAAAAAAGGAACTCAGCGAGCCAATTTTTTTCTTTTGTTGACAGGAGGTATATCAAGCTCCATGCGATATTTTGCCACCGTTCTCCGGGCGATAACGATCCCCTCCTTTGCGAGTTCGTCCATGATGTCCTGATCGGAGAGAGGATGTTCGGGATTTTCTTTTCGAACGACCTCCCTTAATTTTTCCCGAACGCTCACGGAGGAATGATCCCCTCCATTGGACGAGGCGATTGAACCGGAAAAAAAGAACTTCAACTCGGTCAGACCGAACGGTGTATCGGCATACTTCTTGTTTGTCACCCTCGATATGGTCGATTCGTGAAGGCCAAGATCCTGGGCTATTGTTTTAAGGACAAGGGGTTTCAAGGCGGATGGGCCCTGAAAGAAAAAATCCCTCTGATAGCGCAAGATCGCCTCGGCAACACGAAGGATGGTTTTTTTCCTTTGTTCAATGCTTTTCAAGAACCACTGGGCATTTTTCAGCTTGTCCTCAAAGTAGGCCCTTGAATCGTCATCTTTTTTCATGTTTTTCAGAAGATCCCGATATGTCGGGTGAATCCTGACCCTGGGGATGCCCGACTCGATCAAGCTGACCTCGATCTCTCCTCCACCTGCATCGCGAAAGAGCACATCCGGAGCAATGGCCGTCGGCGCATCCTGATCAAAAGGGCGGCCGGGCTTGGTCTCAAAACGCCGGATGATGGCCATTGCCGATTCAAGTTCGGCTTCCGTCACTTGAAGGGTTTTCATGATGGACTTGAACTGGGATGCCAGAAACTCATCCATGCACTCAGACAGGATCCTCCAGACAAGAGAGTCCACAAGATCGAGCTGTCTTGCCTGGATCAAAAGGCATTCGCGAAGATCTCTGGCCCCGACGCCCGGAGGATCACATTCCTGGAGAACGGAAAGAACATGCCCAAAAGAAACTCCATCAAGAAGTTCCTCCGGAATTTCCTCCTCGGAGATCTGCAGGTAGCCATCTTCGTTCAGGTTCCCCGCAAGGTAGGAGGCCAGATCTCTTTCCCGGCTGTTCAAGTCCGAGAAGGAAAGCTGCCAGTTGACATGCTCCTCAAGGGATGTTCCCCCTGCCAGGAATTTTTCGTAGGAATATTCGGTGGTGGGCTCTTCGCGATTGAGCTGTTCATCGCGAAAGCTGTCCGCCGCATCAAGGCCCTCGAGCATTGGATGCTCCCAGGTTGAAAGCGGGTCGGAAGGCTGGTCTTCAGGATCGCCCCTTGTCGCTGAGGCATCGACGTCCCACGAGTCTATCTCTTCCTGGACGAACGAGTCGCTGGCTGCGCCCGCGTCACCTGAAAAATCCTCACCGTCGGGAAAGGCCGTTTCCCCCGGCTCCAGCATTTCAAGAAGCGGGTTGACCTGAACCTCCTCGATCATTTCATCGACAAGGTCCAGACGGGAAAGCATCAGGAGATGTATCGACTGCTGGAGCTGGGGCGTCAGGATCATCTTCTGCCCGAGCTTGATTTCCAGCGATTGCCGAATCATCAATAATCCCCTGCCGGAGTGTTCAACGTAAACTTCTCTCCCAGATAGAATGCCTTGGCTTTCGGACTGTTCGCGACTTCAAATGGAGTTCCTTCTTCAAGGATCATCCCCTGATTGATCACGTAGGCCCGGTCAGTGATCTCAAGCGTTTCCCGAACATTGTGGTCGGTGATCAAAACCCCGATATCCCGCCTTTTGAGGTCCGCGATGATTTTCTGGATATCGATCACAGCGATGGGGTCAACACCTGCAAAAGGCTCATCAAGCAGTATGTATCTCGGTTTCGTCGCCAAGGCCCTGGCCACTTCGACCCGTCTTCTTTCTCCGCCGGATAAAGTGTACGCCTTGTTCTTTGTCAGGTGGGCAATATTCAGCTCGCCCAGGAGTGTTTCAAGCCGGCTTTGGCGTTCCGATTTCGAAAGGTCCATATACTCGAGGACAGCCATGATATTTTCAGAAACGGTCAGCTTCCGGAAAATGGAGCTTTCCTGGGGAAGATAGCTGATTCCCTTCCTGGCCCTCATATGGACAGGAAGATGGGAAATCTCGTCATCATCCATCAGGATGCGCCCTCCATCGGGCCTGACCAGTCCGACAATCATGTAAAACGTCGTTGTCTTTCCCGCGCCGTTGGGCCCCAGAAGACCAACGACTTCCCCCTGGGAGACATTCAGGTTCACCCCGCCCACGACCCACCTTTTTCGATAGTTCTTCTTCAGGTCTGAAACAGTGATGGCCATTTACGGCGCTCCCTTCCCCGGACTGGTGGGGGAATCTTTCTTCCGGCTCCCTTTTCCATTGAGAAGCATCAGGCCATGGCCCTGAACAAGGCTTTTGTTGATCCTGGTAAAGAAAGTAATCCTCTCCCCGGAGATTCTATCACCATTTTCGATCACCACAGGCAACTCGGTGAGGACAAAAAGATGGCTTGCTTCAATATAGACCGCCTTCCCTGCAAAAGCCTGCCGAAGATCTTTCAGGATCACAACATGCCCCCTCGCCACCATGGTCTGGATCTTCTGCGACCCGGATTTTCCCTGCATGTTTTCCATCAGTGTTCCCCCTTTGCCGGGAGGAACAAAAAAAACATCGAGCGTATCCGCTGTCAGCTTCAGATGGCCTTTGACCAGATGCACATGGCCTGAAAAGTGAATCTTGTTCTCAATATTTTCAGCAAGCATGTGGTCCGAATTGATGATGGTCACAACAGGAGGTTCTTCCCCATGGGCCGCAGGTGGAGCACCCGTTGCCGCATTACAGACCTGGGAAAAAAGCGTACAGAAAACCAGAACAACCCATAACATCCGGCAGGAAGACCGGACCGAAAGAAAATGTGTCATGACATTACTCGAGGATCTTCTCTGGAACTCAGCCCGCAAATACAGCCCGTACTCCTTCATCAAGCTGGAAAAACTGCTTTTTCGGCGTGGAATGAAGTCCCCTGCCGTGAATAGTCATTGCATGGCCCAGAATCAAAACCTGTCCATCGGTATGGATTGCATCAGTCTTGTCATCATAGTCGAGACGGCCTGAAACAATGACGAGACCATTCGAAAAGCGGGCGGCAACAGGTACCTGATTTTCCTTGACATAGAATTGATGGGATATCTGGTCGATCACACCCCTGTCTCCCGATATATCAAGAACAAGCCCCGGCTTTACAAGGATATGGGCCGAAAGATTCCAGAGACTGGTTGTCGCTTCCCCTTTGCCGATTGATGCTTTTTGTGCCCTGATAAACCATTTTGTCTGACCGTCAACCGACCGCGTGTACAGAAACCCCGATATCACCACCTGCGCATGCGGAACCGGATGGCTGTCAACCGGAACGGTCCCCCGGGAAACAACATGGCGGTGGGCAATATATCCGAGCCCACCAAGCGTCAGTGCAATCGGAATTGCGGCCAGGAATAAAACAAAAGGCTTGTTCTGAAAAATTGCCCGCCAACCGGAAACACCTGCCATCAGGCAAGTTCCAGAGAGAGCATCATCCCAGGGATCCGGATGGATGAGGCATCAAAGCTTATCGGGAAAATGCCTGTGAAGGGAGGCAACACCCTCACGAATGGCCTCAACGGATGCCGCAAAGGCGGTCTTTTCAGCATCCGAAAGGGGGAGCTCGATAACCGCTTCAAGACCGGCGCTTCCGATACGGACAGGAACTCCTGAAAAAGCCCCCTGAACACCGTACTCTCCCTCAAGGTAGACAGAACAGGGAACAACCCGGTGGCGATCGTGAAGAATGGACTCGATCATCAGATAAACGGCCGCCGCAGGCGCAAAATAGGCAGAGGAATCCTTCATCAGCCGGACAATCTCGCCGCCACCGTCCCGGGTTCGTGCCACCAGTCCGTCAAGGACCTTGGGATCGAGAACCTTGGGAAGGGGAACTCCGGAAATCGTCGAGAAATTAAGAAGCGGCACCATCAGATCACCATGTCCACCCATAACAAGCGTCTGGATATTCGAAACCGATGTCTTGCTGACCTCACTGACAAAGTAGGCAAAACGGGAGGAATCAAGCGCCCCGCCCATTCCGATCACACGCTCCCGCTTGAACCCTGTCACCTTCCAGAGGGTATAAGCCATCAGGTCCATGGGGTTTGTCACCATAATGACAATCGCTTCGGGCGCATGTTTTTTGATTTTTTCGGAAATCTCGATCATGATCTCGCCATTTTTATGGAGAAGATCGTCTCTCGTCATTCCTGGCTTGCGTGAAAATCCCGCAGTGACAACAACAACCGATGAGCCTTCGATATCAGCGTAGTCTCCTGAACCTGTCACTCTGGTGTCAAAACCCAGCAAAGGCCCGGACTCGAGCATATCAAGAGCCTTGCCCTGGGCAATTCCTTCTCTCACATCGAGGATGACGACATCCGCCAACCCATTTTCAACGATCTTCTGGGCGGTTGTGGCGCCTACATTTCCAGCCCCGATAATAGAGACTGTCCTTCTTTTCTTCTGGCCCAAAAGCCCCTCCCTTCAATAAACGGATAAGTATTCGGTCTGATCAACTCAAAAACGATACGCCCCTGAGAAAAACGCAGGGGTCGGCTGACTGCGGTTTAACACCGGCCAAAGCATCACTGATTCCAGAAATACTAGCCGAATAGTGCCAAGAAGACAAGGACAAAACCGGATAGATCGG
>JAKAYF010000083.1 GCA_021816465.1 Nitrospirota bacterium | reverse complement strand
GTAGGACCCTTTTTTCAATAGCACAACCCCGATGGTCCGAAACAGGATCATAATATCAAGCCAGAGAGACCAATTCCGAATGTACCAAAGATCAAGCCTTACCCGAACATCAAACGGCCGGTCATTTCTGCCGGTCACCTGCCATAGCCCGGTTATCCCCGGTCGAACGAGCATATATTCGCTTGCCTGCTCTCCATAATGCCTGAAAACCTCTGTTTCAAAAGCAGGACGCGGACCGACAAGACTCATTTCCCGTTTCAACACATTGATAAGCTGGGGAAGCTCGTCAAGACTTGTCGCCCTTAGCCACCGACCGATTGGAGTTACCCTCGGATCATGTTTTAGCTTGTGGTTTTTTTGATATTCAGCGTTGATCTCCGAATCTTTGGACAGCATTTCCTCAAGGGATTCATGTGCACCCTGATACATCGTCCGAAACTTCAGGATTGAAAATGTCCGCCCCTGATAGCCGTACCGTTTTTGTGTAAAAACAACCGGTCCCGGAGAGGAAATCCGAATCAAAAGTCCTATCAGAATTCCTGGAGCGAGGAAGAAGAGGAAGAGGATAAAGGCA
This sequence comes from Nitrospirota bacterium, assembly GCA_021816465.1. Lineage (GTDB taxonomy): Bacteria > Nitrospirota > Leptospirillia > Leptospirillales > Leptospirillaceae > Leptospirillum. The sequence goes on along the minus strand of JAKAYF010000083.1, from coordinate 6,948 downwards.
AATAGCCAATCGACAACGGATTTGATATTCCGGTTCAGACGAGAGTGAAGGCTGTTTCTGATTCCCAAAAGGAAAATCTCCTCGTAGAACAGAAAAATCAGCTCACTGCTGACGAGATTGACCTGGGCGACATTCGGAACAATATAAACATCACGAAAATGATGGTGAAGCTCATTTGCTATCCCCGTCAACTCTCTTGCATGAAGAGATGGCGCAGCAACCACCGCACCGCGAACAGACAAAGGGATCGCCCCTTTTCTCCATTCCTCCCAAGTGCCAAGACACGTGAGAGTGGGAGGCTTTTTTTCCGAGAGGAACTCTCCCTCCTTGGACATTCCTGTTCGGCAAGACATCTCATCAACAGGAAGCCCGGCAGGAGCACAAATCCAAGCCATCGGCCGTATCCCCATATAATGGTCTCTTGTCAGTCCGAGCGAGACGAGTCGGACCCCTTCTTCCCCCCCGATCAAAACAACATCGAGTGTCCCCAACCCCCATCTGTGAAGAAGAGGCTTCACGATATGACGAAAGGTCGGTATCAGAAAAACAGAGAGCAAACCTGTTTCCACAAAAATAAGTCGGGAGACGCTTGCTGATAGCTTGTCAAGAGAAATAATGGTGAAAAGCATGAGGAAAGAAAGGAAAACAGATTTTGTCACCCGTTGGGTCTCGGACCAGAAGGGAAGCCTTCGACCATAAAGACCTTCAAAGGAAAAGACCACAATCAATACAAGCGGCATCCACCACAAGGAAAGGAAATAGAGAAGATCATGGGGCTCGACCACGCCAAAAAAAGTCCCCAAAAAGAGAACTTTTGAAAAATAGGAGACGGTCAATGAAAAATAAAAAGCCGATAAATCAGCGACAACAAGAAAAAGAACAAATAGCCAACCTTTAACGAGCCTCACAAGTCTTTCACCTCAATAGAAATGCTTTACCCTTCCTTAATATCTTTCTCAAAGATCAATCAGTATCAACATAATACAGGAAATAGAGGGAGTCTCAAGTGGGTATGAGAGATCATCCTTATCCCCCCCGTTGCAGCCGTTGTTTCGAAAATCAATTTCGATTTTTGGGAATTTCTTGATTCTCGTTTCCTGCATCGTTACAATGAGGACCCATGGTTAACGCACTCGTCTTCGATTCCCCCAAAAACGGACCGCCCGCCCTTCATCTCATCGACCAGAGACGGTTGCCTCTTGAAACGGTGATCGTCACATCGACGGGCCATCAGGATGTGGCAAACTCCATCCGGGAGATGGTCGTTCGTGGAGCTCCGGCAATCGGAATTGCCGCGGCTTACGGAATAGCCATCGGATCGTACGAGTTTACTGCGGGAAAAATCGATGGAGACTATCCCGACTGGATGGAGAAGGTTTCCCGAACGCTCGGAAAGACCCGACCGACCGCGGTCAATCTTTTTTGGGCGATCGACCGGATGCGAAGCGTCTGGTCCGACCTTCACGCCAAAAGACTGACATCCCTTGAGATCACGAAGGTTCTTTACGACGAGGCAAGGTCCATTCACGAAGAAGACATTGCCCAGAACCGTACGATGGGGAAGTTTGGCGAAGCTCTTTTTCCAGAATCGGGATCGGTTCTGACCCATTGCAATGCCGGGGCATTGGCAACAGGAGGATACGGGACCGCTCTTGGAGTCATTCGCGCTGCCGTTGAGGCCGGAAAGAAAATTCATGTCTTCGCCGATGAAACACGCCCCTATCTCCAGGGGGCGCGATTGACCGCCTATGAGCTGATGGCCGACAACATTCCCACAACACTGATCACCGACGGAATGTCCGCGTCGCTGATGGCCAAAGGGAAAATCTCTGCAGTCATTGTGGGCGCCGACAGGATTACCAGAAATGGGGATGTTGCCAATAAAATCGGAACCTATGCGCTTTCGGTGCTGGCCCACTACCACAAGATTCCCTTTTATGTCGCGGCCCCTTTTTCGACAATCGATTTCATCATGCCAACCGGCAACCTGATCCCCATCGAAGAGCGATCCTCCGATGAAGTGACCACAATCGGACAGGGAACCCGGGTAGCCCCTCTCGGCGTTGATGTCTACAATCCCGCCTTTGATGTCACACCGGCAGAACTCATTACAAGAATCATCACGGAACGCGGTGTTTTCAAACCTCAGGACCTGGTCCATCAAATCCCGTCGCCCAAGACAAATTTCTAAAAACTTCCGCAACGAACCAGACAGGTGAAAATCAGGTGAACACAACGAACCAAGATCACGCAGAACTCCCTGAACAGGAACGCGTTCGCCGGGAAAAAAGACAGTACCTCCTCTCAAAGGGAATCGATCCTTATGGCATGGCTTTTCCGGACCGCGAATCCATCAGGGATCTGAAAGCAAGGCTTCTCCCTTGGACACAGGAAGGACAGGACAAGGATTTCCTGCCGGAGACCCCGGTTAAAAGCCGTATTGCCGGAAGGATTGTTCTTCTCCGGCGATTCGGAAAAGCTTTTTTTGCAACCCTTCAGGACAACGGGGACCGCTTCCAGATCTACGTCAAAAAGGACCGTCTCGCCGATGGGGTTTTCGATCTTTTCAACGACACACTTGATATCGGCGACCATCTGGGCATATCCGGAACTTTTTTCAAGACCAAAACCGGAGAACCGACACTTGAAGCATCCGAGCTCTGGTTTTTGGGAAAATCGGTCCACCCCCTTCCGGAAAAATGGCATGGCCTGTCAGATATCGAAACACGCTACCGCCAACGCTATATCGACTTGATCGTCAACCTTCCCGCACGCCAGGTTTTTGAGGACAGGTCCCGGATTCTTTCGCTGATAAGAAGGTTCATGGATGATCGTGGGTTCCTTGAAGTTGAAACCCCGATGATGCACCCCTCGCCTGGAGGCGCCCTGGCACGCCCCTTTGTCACCCACCACAACTCTCTGGGAACGGATTTGTACCTTCGGATCGCTCCGGAGCTTTATCTCAAGAGACTGGTGGTCGGTGGATTTACAAAGGTCTATGAAATCAACAGAAACTTCAGGAATGAAGGGTTTAGCCCAAGACACAACCCGGAATTCACCATGATGGAATTCTACATGGCCTACCATTCCCCTGAAGAGCTGATGGAGCTGACCGAAACCCTGATCTCTGAACTTTCCCGGAAAATACGGCAGAAAACATCGGTCAAGTTTGGAGATCATGAGATCGAGCTCATGGGACCATATCGAAGGATCTCCTACCTTGGTTCCCTCAAGGATCGCTTTGGTCTCACCGAAAAGGAACTCTTCAGCGAAGAAAAGCTTCTTGAATGTCTGGATACCGCCGGAATCCCCGTTCCTCCCAGGAGGGGGGGGAAACCCTATTTTGCCGACCTGCAAAATGCCCTCTTCGAAGAAACCATCGAAAAAGGTCTGATCCAGCCAACCTTCGTCACCGGGTATCCCAAAGCAATTTCGCCATTGGCCCGTTCTTCGAAAGACAACCCCGAAATCACTGATCGCTTTGAGCTCTTTATCGGAGGGATCGAAGTGGCAAACGGCTTCATGGAGTTAAATGACCCCGACGACCAGCTGGCCCGCTTCGAAGCCCAGCAGGAATCGCGGCAGGCCGGAGACCTCGAGGCTCCCCCACCCGACCTGGACTATATCAGGGCTCTTGAGATCGGCCTTCCTCCGACCGCCGGAGAAGGGATCGGCATTGACCGTCTTGTCATGCTCCTCACCGAACAAACCTCCATCCGGGATGTCCTCCTCTTTCCGCAAATGAAGCCGGAGGCCTGATGGCCCGTTTTGAATGGACCGTTGCGCTTCGCTATCTCAAGTCGCAGAGAAAGCAGAGCGGACTTTCCTTCCAGACCTTCATCTCCATTTCGGGGGTGACCGTCGGGGTGGCGGCCTTGATGGCGACACTTGCGGTCATGACCGGCTTTCAGCACAAGCTTCGCTCCAAGATCCTGGGCATCAACTCCCATATTATTCTGACAGATGGACGCGGTGTTCCCATGGCTCATCCCGGAAGGATCCAAAGCCGGATTTCCGGGACCAGGGGCGTTGTTGCCGTTTCTCCCTTTATCCTGGGCCAGGCGATGGTTTCATCCGATGGAACCGTTTCTGGTACTGTCATCAGGGGGATTGACCCGACTGGAGAAAAAAAGGTGACAAGCCTTGCAAGGTACATGATTTCAGGTCACCTCCGGGATCTCCTGACCCCAAACGGGAAAGAAAAGCTTCCCGGGATCATTCTCGGAAAGGATCTGGCCGACCATCTTAACCTGACACCGGGAGACCCGGTGGATGTCATCAGCCCCACAGGAACACCGTCGGCTTTTGGCATGATCCCCAAAATACGCCACTTTGTCCTTGTAGGGATTTTTAAAAGTGGACTTTATGAATACGACAACACCCTGGCCCTTCTTTCGATCGATGAAGCCAGAAGCTTTCTGGCCATTCCGCCAGGCGATGTAACGGGTCTTGAAATACGGGTCGATAAAATCATGAATGCCTCCCCTATCGCAAAGACCCTTTCAAAAACGCTTGGATTTCCCTATTGGCCAAGATCCTGGCTACAGATGAACAAGAACCTGTTTTCGGCACTCCTTCTGGAAAAGACCGTGATGTTCATCATCCTTGTCCTCATCGTTCTGGTCGCCTCGTTCAACATCGTAAGCACGCTGACCATGACAGTCATGGACAAGGGGAAAGAAATTGCCATCATGAAAGCGATGGGGGCAACCCAAAAACAGATCATGCACATTTTCATGATCGACGGGTTGATGATAGGAGGAGTCGGAACCTTGATCGGTCTTCCCCTGGGATATCTGATCTGCTTTTTCCTCGAACACTTTTATCGGTTGCCAAACGATGTCTACTTTGTCAGCCATATTCCGGTGATCATCCGGATGAGCGACATCCTTTCAGTTTCCGTTGCCGCCATCGGTGTCAGCTTTGCGGCAACCCTCTACCCTTCGATCAGGGCCTCACGCCTTGATCCCATCCAGGCGATACGATACGAATGAGCGGCGGATACCGGATCAGGTGCGAAAACCTTTCAAAGTCCTATATGATGGGAAAAAAAGAGCTTCCTGTCTTAAAGGAGATCAATATTGACCTTCCCTCCGGAAGTTTTGTCGCCCTCACTGGCGCATCCGGCGCCGGGAAAAGCACCCTTCTTCATTTGATCGGAACCATTGACCGACCAACAACGGGGCGGGTGATCCATGATGACAAGGATGTTTCGGAAATGTCCGAGTCGGACCTGGCCTCCTTCCGGAACAGGCATATCGGCTTTGTCTTCCAGTTTCACCATCTTCTTCCAGAGTTCACCGCTCTTGAAAATGTCCTGATGCCCTCATGGATTGCGGGAAAAGCGCTGGAAGAGAAACTCACCGACATCGAAGCCAGGGCCAGGGAGCTTCTCAATCGAGTCGGGCTGTCCGGAAGAGTGACTCACAAGCCCTCTGAGCTGTCCGGCGGTGAGCAGCAAAGAGTCGCCATTGCACGGGCCCTGGTCATGAACCCGTCGATTCTTCTGGCGGATGAACCGACCGGGAACCTTGACACGCATACAAGTTTTGAAGTTTTTGATCTGCTGAGACAGGTCAACCATGAACAGGGCATCACCCTGATCATGGCGACCCATAACGAAGCCCTTGCAGAACGCGCAGACCGAACGATTATCATGGAAGATGGCAGGATCTCCGGCGAAAAGGAGTAAGTCCCCCGTTCAGGCCGTTTTCGTGTCTGACCCGCCTGAAGCGGCCGGAGCTGGCGCGGCAGGTGCGCTTTCGGAAGAAGCTTTCTTTTCAGATCCTTCGGATGAGGCGGACGAGGATTCGGAAGCCCCGGCATCCGTCATACCTTTTCTCGCATAATCCGTGATATAAAAACCTGTCCCCTTGAACTGCAACGCCGGTTTCCCCATCAATTTTTTCACCGGCCCCCCACAGACTTCACAAACCGTCTGTATCGGATCAGAGAACTTCTGGATCCGTTCAATCGTCGTCTTGCACTTGTCACAATAATACTCATAAATAGGCATCAAAACCTCCATAAAAATAATACAAAACGCCAATCAAGGAAGGAGATTCCCCCTTCTTTTCTTTTTCACCTTTAAGGATAGCGAACATTTAGGTCTATCGGCAATAGTCCATGAGATTTATCCGAAAAAGCATCGCTCAAATCACTCCTTGAGAACCAAGATCCTGCCTGAATCCAAAGTAGAACCCACCTTGACAGATGATGAATGTGTGTCACGCTTAAGTATCGGGAATTCAAATATCAGGGAACAGTTTTCCGCTCAGGCTCCTGTTCCCCCGAATGGATCGGCTTTAAAGATCTGTTATTGGGAAGTGCTCAGGGTGAAGGAGAACGTCATGAGTACCATGCTGAAAGAAGATGTTTTAAAAATGGCAAGAATTTCGGGAGCAAGGGCTCCGGTCATAGCAGTTCCTGATCCGACAGCGGATGGATTTCGTGATTGGAAAAAGGATTTGCTTGTCTATTTTGGATGCGCGGCCGATAACCTCATCCACGAGTATGGCGCAGGGGACGAGTTGCGAGGTGAAATCTTGTCGGCCATGAAGGATGGATTTAAGGAGTTGATCCTCAGTCAGCCCTACGTCGAGGTATCAGAATCTCAGCCGAAAGAAGATGAAACAAAGATGATCGAGCTCAGGATTTTAGATGAGGTCTTCGAAGAGTTTCCAGATTACCCTCATCACTGCACTCGCTGAAACGGTAGGGGTTGGGTCGAAAATTCACAGATATTTTCTCCTTTGGCTCCGGTCGGGGCCAAGGGAATTGGGTCATTCCAGAAGGCAGGTCGGCTCAAAGAAGGGCCGGTTGGCCTTAAAAAGAAGGGGGGGCGGTATGTTTACCCTCAAGCCAGCAGTTTTGGCAATCGTTATGTGTCTGGTCTTTCTCTTCTCTCCCCTCACAGTCTGGGGAGGCCAAAGGGAGATCACGCTCAAG
>JAKAYF010000017.1 GCA_021816465.1 Nitrospirota bacterium | reverse complement strand
AAACCTGTTCCTCCTGTGGCCATCGGCAGAAGATGCCGCTGTCCTGCCGGACGTATGTCTGTCCGTGTTGTGGAATGGAAAAGGATCGGGACCACAATGCCTCCCTGAATATTTTGAGACTCGGGCTGGAGTCTCCGGGTTAGCCCCGAGAAGCCCCCACTACAACCGTTTCTCAGGTTTAGTGGCGGGAGCAGTCACTTGTATAAGTTTGTATTTGTATTTCTGAGCTGGCTCCTTTAACCTCCCGTTTTCTCCAGAGGAACGGAGCCAAGTTTTGATTATAGGCCGACATGAAATCCTTAAGAGATGTAATCAGTTTCTCCCGGCTCGGGAAGCTCGCTCCCGTCAGGTCCTTCAGAATCACGTGGATTTCCATCAGGCAGATAATCCGCACGACCTCTTCCATAAAGTCCTGGAAGTCTTCCCGCGTTTTGGTCTGGGTCTCTTGCCCCGGACAATGCCGGTCGCCACTTCAAGCGCCGCAAACAGATTGACCCTTCCATGACGCTTGTAGGTAGTTTCCGTGCCACGAACCACCTTTCCGCTCGAGCTCTTGACGTATCCGCTCGGACGGAGGGTCACCTGGATCGTGGGCTTCTCGTCCACCGCCAGACGATGTCGTCCAAACCCCAGAACCTGGGCCAGAGTTCCTCCGACCGGCCATGCCATCGGGATGCGACTGACGGCATATGCGCATGACCTGAAAAAAGAATGCCTCCCTCACGAGACGGTTGATTTGACTTCTTCTAAAGGCAGGATCAGTATTCCATCAGGAACTCATTCCGGGAGGAGGCAAAATGTCAATAACATGGATCGTCTCGGCAAACAGGACATTGGCGTCAATTTACCAGAGCAATGGGATCGGGCAGAAATGGACTTTACTCAAATCTATTGATCATCCCGAGGGAAAACTTAAGAACTCTGAAATGACAAGCGATGTTGGGGGAAGAAACAACACAGCTGCTGGCCAGGGATCTCGTCCGGCGGTTCTCTGGTCGACATCTCCACATGAGGCTGATGCAAACCTGTTTGCCAGGATCATCGGCAAAGAACTGGCTGAAGGCAGGACGCATCAGCGCTATGATCGATTCGTCCTCGTTGCTCCTCCCGAATTTCTCGGAAAATTGAGAGAATCCCTGGACGCCAGGGTTCATGAAAAAATTCTTGAGACCATAGCCAAGGATTACTCCGGGCTTTCGATGGAGGAGATCCGGGAAAAGGTCAACGGAATAGTCCTCGTCTGAGCACATCGGCATAAACTCTTCCGCCACCAGGCTGGGACTACAGAGAGTTCGAGGCTTCTGGTTTTCTTGCACTCTTTCGCCCTTGTTCTTTCCGTTTTCCGATCCCGCACCGCCGGATCGTTTTCTGCCGCATTGCCCTTTCTCACCTCTTCTCTTTTTCTTCGATCACTCCTCAAGCACTCCAAAAATCATGCAACAACCATCCTGACACAGTGGCCCATCCTTGGCCTTAAGCTTTCTTTTCCACGGCGCTTCTGACTCCCTGAGATCTCTTCCGGCATGAGGGCGGGGGTCTTTTCGCAATTTTTTTCTTTTTCACAATTGAGAGAACCCCGGAAATAATGGTACGATTCCAGAATTGTCTTAGGAAAGCATCTTTTTATTCGAGGAGCAGGATTTGCTGGATAGCTGGCTTGAACAGAAAATATCGGACTCGGTCAATGATCTCTTGAAGGAGAAGGGAAGCGCTCAGTCTTCCCGAGAACTCCTGCCCAAGGGAGTCCGGATTGAATTTCCCAAAAAAAACGGATTCGGTGATCTCGCTTCTCCGGTTGCAATGCATCTTGCCGGACCATTGAAGATGGCTCCAAGAACGATTGCGGTCGAACTTGAAAAACGGCTCTCTCTCCTCAAGGAAATCTCCCGGGTAGAGGTCGCCGGGCCAGGATACCTGAACATCACTTTTTCGCTTGATTTTCTTCATGAATGTCTCAACAACCTTCTTGACACCGCACGTTCCCCGGTGTCTCCCGTCTCCTCCCCCAAAAAGATCCTGATCGAATATGTCAGCGCAAATCCGACCGGTCCGCTGCATGTCGGCCATGGACGGGGCGCAGCCTACGGCAACAGCATCGCCAGGATTCTCAAGACACTGGGACATGAGGTGACATCGGAGTATTACATCAATAATGCCGGCAACCAGATGGATCTTCTTGCCCGATCAACCTACCTGGCCTGGAGAGGGCTGCAGGAAAACCTCTCCGAAGAGGAACGGCTGAAAATACTTCCCGACGGCAGCTCCTATCAGGGCTCCTATGTCACGGACATTGCGAAGGAAATCCTTGAAAACCCTTCGCTCCTCTCCGATGAGGAACGAAGGCTGGCTCTCGCCGGAATGGAGCATTCTTCACGGTTCCTTGGCCGCTTCTCCGAAATTGCGGAAGATCGGATCATGCAGGGAATACGCCGGGATCTCATTCGTTTCGGGATTGAGTTCGATCGCTATTTCTCTGAAAAAAACCTTCACGCTCCCGATCCCGCAGACGGAAAGTCCTTGATCGATAAATGCCTGGGCGAGATCAGCGAATTTTCTCGATCCTCAAAAACGGCAGGGGAAGAGGGAATACCGGATCTCTTCGAGGAAGAAGGCGCACTCTGGCTGAGGACAAGTCTCCTGGGGGACGACAAGGATCGGGTCCTGCGAAAAGGTGACGGGAACCTCACCTACTATGCCGCGGACATTGCCTATCACCGGGAAAAGATAGCGCAGGGCCACGATCTCTATATCGACGTCTGGGGTGCAGACCATCACGGGTACATTCTGCGCATGCAGGCAGCGATGAAAACACTCAACGCACTGAAGGGAACCCGTGCAGAGCTGAAGGTTGCACTCATCCAGCTGGTGAATCTTCTTCGCGACGGCAAACCTGTGGGAATGTCGAAGCGATCGGGTGATTTCGTAACGCTTTCCGATGTTCTCGATGAAGTCGGGGTTGATGCCACAAGATTCCTGTACCTGACGAGAAGCCATGAATCCTCTCTGGATTTCGATCTGGATCTGGCCAAAAGCAAATCGATGGACAACCCCGTCTATTATGTCCAGTATGCCCATGCAAGAGTCGCAAATCTGCTGAAGCAGGCGGAAATAAGAGGGATCAAGGTCCCGGAAAAGTGGACGCCGGCACACCTCTCACCGTTGGTTGGCGACGACGAAAAAGCGCTGATCCTCCTGCTTGACCGCTTCGACCTGGTTGTTTCCGAATGTGGCTCCATGATGGAGGTTCATCCACTGACAGATTATCTCACGGAGCTCGCCGGACAGTTTCACCGGTACTATTTCCATAACCGGATCCTTTCTCCGGAGTCCGGGGGAGAACCGCTGATTCTTGCCCGACTGGCCCTTTCCTCCGCTGTCGGAAGAATCATCCGGTTTGGACTCTCCCTGCTGGGAGTCTCGGCACCGGAGAGCATGTGAACTGGATCGAGTCCCACCCCGGAACACAGGAAAAGTCGCGGACCGGAGCCCTCCATACGGAAGCCGGCATCGTTCAGACACCAAATTTCATGCCGGTCGGAACGCGCGGTTCTGTAAGGGGTCTCAGCTCAGATGTCTTGTCGAGGTCCGGTACCGAGATCCTCCTGGTCAATCTCTTCCATCTCTGGCTCCGTCCGGGGGAAAGCGTTCTCAAGGGAGCGGGGGGGATCCGCTCCTTCATGGGCTGGAAGGGACCAATCCTCTCGGACAGCGGTGGTTTTCAGATCCTCTCGCTCAAGGACCGCAGAAAGGTCTCGGAAGAAGGGGTGCACTTCCAGTCACCTTACGACGGATCTCCGGTCTTTCTCTCTCCGGAAGAGGTTGTCCGCTTCTCCGGAACGATCGGTGTAACGATCGCAATGGTGCTTGATCACCTCGTTTCCCCGGAAGAAGGCGTCGCAAAAAATCGGGAGGCCCTCGAACGAACGCTCAGGTGGGCAAAACGATCTCTCGATGCCAAAGAAACAATCGAGTCAGAAATGGCTCTTTTCGGAATTGTCCAGGGAGGTCTCGACCCCCAGTTGAGGAAATTCTGTGCCGGCGAGCTCGCCGGGATGAGCGGCCCCGGGGGGACCACCTTTGACGGATACGGGATCGGCGGACTCGGAATAGGAGAGGCTCCCGACGAGCGCATCTCCATTGTTTCAGCAGCGATCGAGCCTCTCCCCAAAGACAAGCCAAGATATCTGATGGGGGTGGGATACCCTGAAGACCTGATCGAGGCCGTTGGAGAAGGAGTCGATCTTTTCGACTGTGTCCTGCCGACCAGAAATGCCAGAAACGGGATGCTGTTCACCAGAGCAGGAAGGCTGATCATCAGGAATGCCCGCTACACCGAAGATCATGGTCCGGTTGACGAAACATGCTCATGTCTGACCTGCCAGTCCTATTCCAGAGCGTATCTTCACCATCTCTTCCGGACGGAGGAGATGCTTGGACCAGTTCTGAACACGATCCACAATGTCACTTTTTATCTGAATCTGATGAAGGAAATGAGAGAGCAGCTCGTCATGGGAACTTTTTCCGGCTGGAAGAATCATATGCTCGGCCATCTGAACACAAGGGGGAAAAATGAATAGCACATCCGCAACGCTTGCCCAGGGAGAGGGGAACCCTCTTCTTTCAATGCTACCGATCATCCTTGTCATCGTCCTGATGTACATCCTGATCATCCTGCCCCAGAAGAAACGCCAGAAAAAACACAAGATGTTTCTGGATGCGATCAGGCCAGGATCCAAGGTTCTCACTTCCGGAGGAATGATCGGGACGGTCATGACCGTTTCGGATAAAACGGTCGAAGTGGAGATTGCACCCGGAATTATTGTAACGCTTGTCAAGCCGGCAATTCTTTCAAATGCCGCGGATATTGCCTAGTTTTTCCGGATTTTTTGTGGCCAACTGTATTTATTTTTATTTTGTAAAAACTCTTTAAAAGGATGCCCCGTCGCCGATGAAGAAAAAGCTTGGATTCAGGATCGCCCTTTTGACAGGTGCGGTCATTATTTCTTTTCTCCTGATTTTGCCTTCACTTCCCATCTGGAACAACGTTCCTGACAGCATGAAGAAGTTTCTTCCGGAAGGAAAAATCTCCCTTGGTCTGGATCTGAAGGGCGGAATGTCCGTGACGCTTGAAGTGGACCAGGACAAGGCTGTTTCAGGGACCATCGATGAGATGGTCACAGGCCTCAAGGAAGCAGGTTTTGAATCTGTCCGCTCGGGAGATTCCATTGTCCTGACCGTCCCCCCCGGGCCCCATCGGGCGGCTGTCAGGAAGACCGTTTCAAGACGATACCCGGCCGTTGTGGAAACATCAAAAAATGACAGGACCATTACCTACAGCCTTCCGGCGCCGGAAGTGAAGCGCATACGGGAACATGCAATGACGCAGGCGGTCGAAGTCATCAGAAATCGAATTGACCAGTTCGGAGTCTCAGAACCGGTGATTTCCCGGCAGGGGAAAAATCGTATCCTGATCGAGCTTCCGGGCGTCAGCGATCCCGAAAGGGCGATGGCCCTGATCGGAAGAACGGCAAGGCTTGAGTTCATGCTTGTCGATGACAGGAACCCCCAGGCGGAAGCCATTATCGAAAAAAAGGTTCCGGTACCGGCCGACGACATCCTTCTTTCCGGTCAGCCTTCTGAAAAGTCAGGTGGCGTTGCCACTCCATACCTCCTGAAAAAGCAGGCACTGATGACGGGAGAGATGATCTCTGATGCCAGGGTATCCTTTGGCCAGTTCAATGAGCCCTATGTGTCGATGACCTTCAACTCTTCCGGCGCAAAGCTCTTCGACGAAATCACGAAAGACCATGTCAAGCAGCTTCTGGCCATTGTTCTTGACAACCGTGTCTACAGCGCCCCTGTCATCCAGGAAGAGATCTCCGGTGGACAGGCACAGATTACGGGATCTTTTTCCCTCAAGGAAGCAAAGGATCTGTCGATTGTACTCCGGTCCGGAGCCCTTCCGGCCCCCGTCCGGATTCTTCAGAATGTCACGGTAGGTCCTTCTCTTGGTCGTGACTCAATCCAGTCCGGCATTCGGGCAACGGTTCTTGCCGTAATTCTGGTTCTGCTGTTCATGGCCTTCTACTACCGCTTCTCCGGTGTCATCGCCGATTTTGCGCTGGTCTTAAACCTGATCATTCTTGTCGGAGCACTGGCGGCGCTTCATGCCACACTGACACTCCCGGGCATTGCCGGCATTATCCTGACGGTGGGAATGGGTGTCGACTCAAACGTCCTGATTCTCGAGAGAATCAGGGAAGAAATCCGTGCGGGAAAACCGGTCAGGACATCCATCGATTCAGGATATGACAAGGCCTTTCTGACCATTGTGGATTCTCATGTGACGACATTGATCACCGCCCTGATCCTGTTTATCTTCGGGACCGGACCGATCAAGGGATTTGCCGTGACGCTTTCAGTCGGGATCGGGATCAACCTCTTTACGGCACTTGTCGGAACCCGGGTCGTCTATGATTATATGGCCTCCAGGCGGAAGATGCAGAAACTTTCGATCTAGACCGGGGACCGGATGCCAGGGTCCCATAACGCTGACAATGTATTCTTAAAACGGTTTTTTGAAGGGAATGGGTCTTTATGATTGAGCTAATAAAAAATCCGTCAATCGATTTTATGGCCAAGAGAAAAATAACGCTTGGAATCTCGGCTGGTTTTCTTCTTCTGGGGTTTGTTGCGATCGGAGCCATTGCCACAGGACACGCCAACCTGGGAATCGATTTTGCCGGTGGAACAGCTATCCAGGTCCATTTTGACAAGAACATTCCTGTTTCAAGCGTCAGGGATATCCTTTCAAAAGGAGGATTTTCAGGAGCACAGATTCAGAACATACAGTCTTCAAGCGATATCCTCATCAGGGCCCAGGCCCACGAAAATCGCAATGGCTCGGTCTCAGGCAAGATTCTCCAGACGCTCAAAAGCGGATTTCCGAATGACAAGATGACGATTGTCTCCGCGACAGAGATCGGTCCGTCCATAGGATCCGAGCTTGCCGGAAAAGCCTTTCTCGCAATCCTGTACTCCATTATCGGCATCATTGTCTACATTGCATTCAGGTTCGAATTCCGTTTCGGTCTGGCAGCGGCCATCTCGACCTTTCATAATGTTGTGGCTGTTCTCGGTCTTCTTTATATCATGGGGACCGAGATCAATCTCCTTATCGTAACGGCACTTCTGACTCTTGCGGGCTATTCCCTGACCGACACGGTTGTCGTTTTCGACAGGATTCGGGAACAGATGCGCCGCTCATCCAGGCAGAAGATGGAGGAGATTATCAATCTTGGGATCAATCAGGTTCTTTCAAGGACAGTTGTGGTATCATCAACTGTGCTGCTTGTTCTGGTTGCCCTGTTCTTTTTCGGTGGTCCGGTCATCCATGATTTTTCAATGACATTGTTGCTTGGTGTCATTGTGGGGACTTATGCATCCATTTTTGTTGCGAGCCCTCTGCTCCTCTTGCTGCCCAAGGGAGTCAAGAAGCCGGTACAGACAGGACGAACCGCCCTGTAACGCTTTTTCATATAGTCCTGGAGGTAGCGGATGAACTCAAATTATGTGGATCCGGAAGAGGTTCTCGGGAGCTTTGGACTTTTTCTTCTCCCGGTCCTTTTGGTCTTCCTCATCCTTTTCCTGAAAAAGAAGCAGATTCTGTAAGGACGAGAAAGATGCAATCGCCAAGGAATGAATATGACAGTCCTAACGGTTGGTCAATTCCGCAAATCCATGACGAGAAAATTCTGACCCTGGCCAGGGAAATGGGAACGGACCCGGTCTGGGCCAGGATGCTTCTTGGCAGGGGGTTTGATGGCGGATCCGCCAGGCGTGCGTTTACTTCTCCCCAACCTCCAGGTCCCGACTCTCTGGGGGACTTTACCCTTGCGTTTCAAATTCTGCTTCATGTTCTCGACACAGCCTCCCCCATAGCGGTCTATGCCGACCTTGATGTTGACGGTGTGACCTCCGCCACCATGTTTTCAAGGTTTTTGAGGCGAAGGAAACACCCCTACATCACCCTTCTGGTCCATAGAAACGACGGCCACGGGTTAAAGAGGGAGCGGCTTCTGGCCCTGATCTCAAAAGGGTACCGGTATCTTCTGGTTGCGGACATGGGAACATCCGATATCTCCCTTCTCTCCGAAATGGAAACGCTTGGCCTCAGAACGATCGTTGTGGACCACCACCTGTTAAGAGAGTCATGGCCAGAAAATCTTGCACTGGTCCATCCTTGTGGCCGATCCTGCCTGACTGCGGTCGGGAGCCTTTACGTCCTTCTCGCACCCTTTTTCCATCCGGACGAAGAACGGGAAATGGCCTTCCTTGCCGGTCTTGCCGTTCTTGCCGACCGAGCACCGCTGATGGATGGAAACCGTTACTTTATAAGAGCCCTCAGGGAGCAATCCTGCCTCGAGGGATTTCCCGGCATCCGATCCCTCCTGAGAAGACGGCTTCAGCGCCGGGTTATGGTCAACGACTATTCCTTCCTGGTCATCCCGGCGATCAATGCGCCGGGGAGAATGTCCGATCCCTATCCGGCGTTCGAACTTCTGATGGCGACAACGGAGTCCGAAGGGGAGCGGCTTGCGCAGATCGTCCTTGAAATCAATCGGCGCAGGCAGGAAACGGAGTGGTCGCTCTACGAAGAGATCCGAAAAGTATGGGACGGATGTCCGGTTGTCTTCCAGCCGGGGTGGGCCCCCGGTATCATGGGCCGGATTGCGCACAGGCTCTGTGAAGAGTTCAATGTCTCGGTCTTTGTCGCCACCCTGACAAAAGATGGGGATGTTCGGGGTTCTTTGCGCCTCCGGGGAGGAGATACCCTCGATACCGTTCTCAAATGTCTTGAAGGTCTTCCAATTCAGGGTGGAGGCCATGCCAGGGCGGGAGGACTGGGGTTTCCCATCGAAATCCTGGACAAGGTGAGAGGAAAACTCTCCTCCCAGTTAAACAAAACAGAAGACACTTCTTTTGACATGAATCAGGCTCTTGAAATCGACGCGTTTCTCCCGGCCTACTACCGCTCGACCTCCTTCTGGGAAGGTCTTGGAGAGCTCCTTCCATTCGGTGAAGGGTTCCATCCCCCCAAACTTGGAGTCAGGAATGCGCTGATTGAGCGCATTGAAGATGGGAGAGGAAGGACGGTTCTGTGTCATTTCAGGTGGAAGCATGGGCTGGAACGTGCAGCGATCAGAAGCGGACTTCAGGTTCCTCCCTCGGGAGAGCGGGTGGATCTTGTCATGACTCCCGAACTAGTTGGAAAGGGGGATAGGGTAGAGCGGCATTTCTCGATCTGCTCTTATCGCATCCATGAATAACAATGATGTTTCTGATGTGAAGGAAATCAGTTCCGTCCCTGTTGCTTCGGTCGCTCCTCCCGTCACGATCGACAGCCTGCTCGAAGCAACGAGAAAATACAACCTTTCCGAAGAGGCCCAGCAGAGGATCCGACAGGCCTATGAGCTCTCGGCAAAGGCCCATGAGGGTCAGTTCCGCCGCTCAGGAGAGTCCTACGTTGAGCATCCCCTCAATGTGGCATGGATCCTTGCAAGCATGAAGGTTGACGAAACCTGCCTCATTACCGCCCTCCTGCACGACACGCTTGAGGACACGACACTGACCTCCGAACAGATCGAATCCCTTTTTGGAAGCAAGGTTGTCTCCCTTATTGACGGCGTGACGAAAATTGGAAAGTTTCATTTCCAGGCGACAAAAGCGGAAAAGCAGGCCGAAAATTTCCGCAAGATGCTCCTGTCCATGTCGGAAGACATCCGGGTGATCCTTGTGAAGCTTGCCGATCGTCTCCATAACATGAGGACGATCGCCTCCCTGAACATGGATCGCCAGCGGGCTATCGCCCAGGAGACGCTGGAGATCTACGCGCCCCTTGCAAACCGTCTTGGAATCGGCTGGATCAAATCCGAACTCGAAGACCTCTCGTTTTCTGTCCAGGACAGGGAAACCTACCAGGATCTGAAAATAAAGGTTTCAAACCGGAGACGGGAAAGAAAGAACTATATCAGCACGATTGTCAAGACCGTGCAGGACGCCCTGCTGGCAAACAATCTGCAGGGCGAGGTTCAGGGTCGCTACAAGCATATCTACAGTATCTACAGAAAAATGACTCTCCAGGAGATCCCGTTTGAGGAGATCTATGACCTCATGGGGATCAGGATCATCACCGATACAAAACTCAACTGCTATGCCATCCTGGGTCTTCTGCACAGCCTCTGGAAACCGATGGCAGGAAGGATCAAGGACTTCATAGCGGTGCCGAAGTCCAACATGTACCAGTCTCTCCATACGACCGTTATTGGATCGGAAGGCATTCCTGTCGAGTTCCAGATCAGGACTGAGGAGATGCACCGCGTCGCGGAAGAGGGAATCGCAGCCCACTGGAACTACAAGGAAAATGCCGACGGCTCTCCGGCAGAGGGAGAGAGAAAGGTCGTTGCATGGCTTCGCCAACTCGTTGAATGGCAGAAAGAACTGCCTGACAACCGTGAGTTCATGGACTCGGTCAAGGTCAACCTTTTCCCCGACGAGGTATACGTTTTTACCCCTAAAGGCCAGGTCAAGGAAATGATCAAGGGGTCGACGGCTATCGATTTCGCCTACAGCATCCATACCGAACTTGGCCATCACTGCATGGGTGCGCGGATCAATGGCCGGTGGTCGCCGATCAAGACCGAGCTCCAGAGTGGCGACATCGTGGAAATTATTTCAAGCCCCTCCCAGTCCCCAAGCAAGGACTGGCTCCGATTTGTCGCAACACCAAGAGCAAGGGCCAGAATACGCCACTGGCTCAAGGAAGAGGAAGACCGGCAAAGTGCCGAAATTGGCAGGAAGTCTCTGGAAAATGAATTCAGGAAGGCACGACTGAACCTTTCAGATTATCTGAAGTCTCCATCCCTTGAAGTCATTCTCAGTTATTCGGACCAATCCTCCCCGACACTCGAGAATGTCTATTCAAGGATCGGGTTCGGCCAGATTTCCCCCAATGTCATCCTGAGGAAGCTCGTTCCTGTCACCCCTGAGACCACCGGACAGGAATACCCACAGGAGTCCTTCCCTCTGACGAACCACCCCGTTGTTGTCCGGGGTGGAGGAAAAGATCTCCTCATCAGCCTTGCCCGCTGCTGCAGCCCCGTTCCCGGTGAGGAGATCATCGGCTATATTTCGAGGGGAAGGGGTGTTGTCATTCATGCCAGGGACTGCCCCAATCTGGTTCACCTCTCCATTCAGAAGGAGCGTCTGATCCAGTCGACATGGGACAATGATCCGAACAATCTTTTTGAAGTCCAGATAAGGGTTTTAATGGAGGATAAGCCCGGGATGCTGGCCGGAGTCTCGGCCGCCATTTCGGAGAAGGGTGCAAACATCAATCACGCTGAAGTCAAGCAGGATCGACATAAAATGGCGGTTATTGAAATCGCGCTTGGAGTTAAAAACACCTCTGACCTTGAATCCATTATGGAAGCAATCCGAAGGGTCCGGGGTGTGATCAGCGTCCAGCGACTCAAACGAATGACCGGGGAGAATACCCGTAGATCGGAACCCGCATGATCATGGACAGGGAAAAAAGACTGGCGGCCCATATAAAGGCCAGGCCACACCTGAGGGATATCTTTGAATTCCAGCACCGGATCGAGGAAATATGGAACTCCTCATCCCCTGACGACTTTCTGCCGGTGGTCTGTCTTTCGGAACCGGATGTCCGCCAGAGAATGAAGTCAGGACAACCACTGATCGACCGACCTCTTTTTTCCAAGATATCGCTGACCAATTCTGAAAATCAGATGAGGCGCATTCTTACCGTCATGAAAACCGGCGGGGGGGAGAGGGAGGTTCTGGCCTCAAAGATGGCCGCATACCTTCGTGGATCTGGAAGAGGGGAAGCCTGGTTCATCCGCTCGGTTCTGGCTCACGATGACGGCTTTCTGGATCGCGTTTCCCAGGAAACCGAGGTACCGGGTCCCTTGCTGCTCCATCTGTTGAGGATGTCGCTCAGGGTCTCCTTCGAGCGCCTCCATGAAACATTGCGAACGGTCCTCCGCTCCCTGGACTGGGACTACCCGTTGTGTCCTGTCTGCGGAGCCGCCCCTTCCCTGGGACAGACGCTCTCTCCCGACGAGAGGCGATATTTCTGCTATTTCTGCTCGTTCTCATGGCTGGCGCATCCTCCGGAGGGATGTCCTTCCTGTGGGTTGATCGATCCTGACCGGGTTAATCTTTTATACAAGCATCCTGAAGAGAATCAGGGGATACTCGCATGCGAGGGATGCTTTTCCTACCTGAAGGTCGTTGACCAGCGTTATGCGGAAGAAGATCTGGACTCGGACTTCCAGGAAATTCTGGGAATCCATCTTGACCTTGCCGCGATGGAGATGGGGTTTCATCCGCTGGGACAACCTCCCGGGAGAGCCGAAATCATTGTCCGTCCGGGAATTGACAGCCCAAAGTTCTAAAGCGCATTTATCAGGGAACAGACTCTCTTGAACAGAGCAAAGGGGAAGGAACACCATGGGTACAGATATTGGAAGCAATCTGAACTCGACTGTGAACTATATCATCATCTTCATGGGAGTGATCGGGCTTGCATTTCTTGTTGGCCTGGGCGTTCAGCGGCTGGTTCAGTACGAAAAGGTGATGGACAAGAAACTCCCTGCGGATCGCCCGAAAGTTGATCCCTGGGGGTACCCGATTGAAGAGTCCGAAAAGGGAAAAGGGGAGAAAAAAGGGTAAGGAAAACACAGGGCAGTGGAGATTCGTCCTGATTGGAAAGTGGATGAGGCTCTCTCGATCAGAGCGCTAGCGCGTCCACTTGTCCAGAATCAGGAGTTCGTCTGTGTGATGCCTGTTCATCTCGATGTCATGCAATAGCGAGAGATCTTTTTTGTAAAGTTCTTCCGGTCCCTGAAGCTTTCGGATCGGGATGGCAACAAGGATGTTGATGAGTGCCTGTCTGTAGCTTTTTATATTGTTGTAAGCCAGGGAAAGCCCTTCGGAGTCAAACGCGATTCCTTCCGGGGTTTGTGTCTTGTGGTCGAGGGAGAGGGCCCTCTGAAAGAACGTGATGGCTTTTTGAGGATTCTTCTCCAGAAGGTAGATCCTTCCAATATTCCCTTCCGCCTCCGATTCCTTTTTCAGATCACCAATTTTTTTGCTGTAATCGATTGATTGATGAAAATCCGCCAGTGCCTGATCCTGTTTGTTCAACCTTGAATTGACCAAACCGCTCACCGAATACAAGATTGAAAGAACCTCGTGCCGATTTTTCGCATGCTTGATCTTTTTCGAAATGACAATGCCTGCAATAACCTCTTTCTGTGCATCGGACGTTTTGCCAAGCTGCCATTCGACCTGGGCCACAAGAGCCAGCGTGTCGGCCTCCAGGGAAGGATCAGAAAGGATTGTCGCAAGGGCCAGGGATCTCTGGAACCATAGAACGGCAAGAGAATACTGGCCTGTTCTTGCGTAAAGGGTTCCGATCTGGTTCATTGTCTGGACAGAAAGGGGAAGATTTCCCAAAAGCTGATATTGGTGGAGGGCTGACCGCAAAACGATCAGGGCCTCTTCAGGATGGCCGGCCTCGATAAGTTTCGACGCACTCAAAAGGTTATCGTTGGCTTTAAGCATGTTACCGGTCAGCCGATGAGAGGACCAGGAACATGCTCCGAGGGAAAGAAGAATCACCCCTGTCAGAAGGGCCCACCTTTTTGTCTTTTGCCGAAAGAGAGCGCTCATGGCTTTTTGTTCCCCCCCGCGCCGGATTGTGGATAGGGCAGGGAATCTCTTGTCGACTGGCCGAGGGGAAGAGTCGCTTCAGGTATCTGGATCAGGTCCCTGAGAGGCCAGCTCTGCTGGAGGCTTTCAAGAATCTCATCCGCGTTGGAAATGGTTTTCTTTGTATCGACAACAAGCGACAGGGCCGATTTTGAGATTGGTGCCAGTTTGGGAGTGGCTGCTTTGACATCCTTGATCGACTGATCCACATTTTTCATGATCGCAGGAAGTCGGTCCACCGAATCCCTCACCTTTTCTGTTGTCTGGCGGATATTCCCGGCAGTATCCCGAAGTTCGTCATAGATCTCCTGCCTCTTCAAAATGGCCCCGACCGTTCCTTTTCCGCGGTCTACGGAATCGGAAAGGTCGGCAATGTTGGCCACGATTCTCTGAAGGTTCAGGATGGTGGGATTGAGCTTTGCCATGATCTGGTCAAGGGTGAGGGGAGCCTCTCCCTTGATCCTGTGGCCAGGAAGAATAACTGGCAACCATGGGGAGCCGAGACTGATCCTGAGGGTTACGTCTCCGGAGATAATTCCCGATTTTTCCACGGTAATAAAAGAGTCCTGCCTGATTTTTGGCTCATACTTTCTGAGCACCTCCATTTCGACACGAATCTGGTTCAGCTTGGTAAAGTCGACGGACTTGACCTCGCCGATGGCGATACCCGCAAGTTTGACGGGAACACCAGGAACGATGCCAAACGACTGGTCAAGAATCGTGTAGATTTTGTAGCGCTTGTCGAAAGCATGCTGATTGACTGCCACCTCGTAAAGACCGAAGAAGAACCCCAGAAGGGGGATCAGGAGAAAAAAGGCGGCGAGTCGCTCAAGGCGCTTTTCATTTTCCCGATGAACATAGTGAAGCTTCATAATGTTTTTTGTGGCGGAAAGGACAAAAATAGCGCCACAGGCTCCTCATGGATTCAGGTTCGGATGAAAGCCGTTTGAACCGCTGGTTGATTGTTATCAGAAGAATTTTTTCCAGAATCATGGCTGGCGTGGATAAGCTGTCTTCTGATCATATTGATCCGCAGCACGTTTGACAACCTTTTTTAAACAAAGTCGGGACGCGAAAAGTGATCCGGCCCGTTCCATGCAGAAAGTGAAATTAGATTTTTTCCGGAAAAACAAGGAAGTTTGTCTTTTCGTTTTCCGCATCCCGGAAGGTTTTATCTCGCTCCATCAGGAGGGATCTCTTGAAAATCCCTGTGGGCTGGATGGGCTTTCTGGAGAAAAGGAGAATGGTTGTATGCTGATTTTGTAGAATATCCTGAAAATACTGATGAAAGAGCCTGATCCCGTCCTGATCGAGACCTTCATACGGATCATCGAGAATAAGCAGTGCCGGAGAGAAAAGCATCGCTCTTAAAAGACCGATGCTTTTTTGCGCATTAACCCCGATCTGGTAGGGATAAAGATCGGCGATCTTTTCCATCTGATGCTCTGCCAGAATAAGGTCAATCCTTTCATAAGGGCGTTCATTCTTGTTCTGGTTCAGGTACTTGAGTGGAAAAACCAGATTTTCCCTGATCGTCAGGGAGTTGATCAAGACACCATTTTCCGGAAGAAGACCGATTTTTTTTCGGATGTAATGCAATATAAGGTTGTCAGGATCCTTCATTGAGCGCCCGAAAGCCATGTAGCGGCCTGTTGCAAGGGGAATGAGCCCCATGATGGACTTGACCAGAAGCGATTTCCCCGATCCGGCCTTGCCAAGGATATAAGTATGGTCTCCCTTGGAGATGGCAAATGTGACAGATGAAAGTTGGGGGCCATCGCTTCCAACAGGGAGAAATGTCGCATTATCCAGATCCAGAAGGGGTTCCTGTGTCATAGTGTCCTCAGGCAAAAATCAGAAAAATCTGAATAATCGTCAAGACCAGTGTGCATAAAACGATTGCGTTGACAAGCGCCTTGTTCGTTTCCCTGGGAACATCGTTCGGGGACTGACCGACGGAAAGCCCATGGTATACGGAAACAGCGGCAATAATCAGACCGAATGCAGCACTGTCCATGAGAGGAACAAGAAGGTCGGTCAAGGTCAGGCTGGTCTTGAGACTCTCGATCAAAGAGACCATCGGCATCGAGAGCCCGAAGAGCCCCATGAGAAAACCGCCGGTAAAAGAGCAGATCGCGAAATAGAACGTCAGGGCCATCGTTGAAATCAGGACACCGAAGATTCGTGGAGTAATAAGAAAAAAAGAAAGATTCACACCAAGCATCTCTATAGTGTCAAGCTCTCCGGAAACACGCATGTTTCCGATATCGACGGAGATTGCCGAAGCCGAACGGGCGATGACAACCATCGCCGTGGCGAATGGACCGACAATCCTGAGAATAATATGAATGATGATCGTACCGACGAGGTTCTGAATTCCAAGCTTGGGAAGCTCAAGTCCGGCTTCGGCGACGGTTCCCATCCCGAGCAAAAGTCCGACAATGGTCAGAATCGGGATGGCATCGAATCCGATCGAAAGAATCTGCTGAAGAAGAAGCGGAATATAGCTTCTCCTTTTCAGAAGGATCGTCCCCAAATCGTAGAAGGATGTCAGGATGATCTGGAAGAGATCACGCAGATAAAAAAAGATCCGGAAAAAATTCAAGCGGTGAAAAAGACTATCCATGTCGATGGCTCATGCCGGTTATCGCCCTGCCATGTTTTTCGTAGTTTACATAATATACATTATTTGCGATTAATACAGGAATACTACTCCCCCCTGTGGGGATTTCCGAGGTGGTTTGAAACGAAACCATTGACAAGGATCTGGTCCCATGCCGGCAAAGGGAGCAACCGTCTCCATGCAGCCAGGAGAATCGGATCCTTGTACTTTTCGGTGGTCAGGACGATAACCGCATACCCGATTTGTTCCTGTGACAGAAATGCCGCCGGCGGCTTCGGGGGCCCCTTGAGTATTTCAATTGCCTTTAATGTGTCCGGATCCAACTTTTTGGGATTGATAAAAAGGACGATATTCCCTTTCGACAGAACGTGAACGATTGCACAGTTCGAGATGCCTGTCAGGGCTGTTTCCGGCTGGGCAATCCAGTCATGGGTCATGGCACCGGACGTTGGAGGATCGGAAGAGTACGCAAACGATTGGCACTGTGATGGATCCGATACCAGAATATGCCCCTGTGACGGATATTTGAGAAGAGGATCTTTTTGGATCGCCTGGTCAGACTGTGAGGAAGGGCCGCCAAAGGCCGTTCCGAAAAGCGGCGGAAACGGGGTCGGATTGGTATTGGAGCTGTCCCCCCAAGCCTTTGTTATTGGACATATCAGACCGATAAAAAGTATAATGGACCATATCCGACAACGGTAAATCATAGTATGAAGCCCCTCTTCAATTTTGGGCTGACAAGCTTGCCACCCATTTTATAATCTTTTGGAGGGTATCACTCTGAGAAGTCACTTTCAACATACTGGCCGTCTAAAATTCCTGTCTGTCCCTTTTATTTTCCTGATTTTGGCAGGATTGTTCCTTTTTTCTCCCCGAAGTGCCGCAGCTGACAGCGTTTTTATTCCCGGCGTCTACGGAGAGTTCCTTCCCGGCGCTCTCACCCCTTCCCAATCGGGTGTTTCTCCTGACCTTGGCTGGGGTATCGGCGGAAATGAAGACGGTTTTTTAAATGATACCTTCTTTGTCCGTTTTTCGGTCAGCCTTGAAAACTATCCTTCTCCAGGAATTTTTCTGGTTCCGCTGACTTTTGGCCCAGGAATCCGTCTGATCAAGGCAGACCCGGGAGATTTCTATGTGATCGGCACGATCGGAATCGCTCCCGTTTTTTTCCCACAGGGAGGCGAACTGTTGCCATTGTATGGTGGCGGAGTCGGATACTCATTCAGTCGATTCTTTGCGGAAGCACGGGTTAATGTTTTCCCTCAGTCCCACTTTCTTGGAGGTTCGCTTATCGAGTTCCCCCTGACAATCGGAATGCATTTGTGACGCTCCCCCCCCGCGCAACCGCCGGTGTCTCGACCGCACATGCGCCGAAAAAGAGGATTCAGTCCGTACCCTGCGACAAAGATGAAGGGATTTCCTATTGGATCAAACAGATATCAACTCAAATGAGCTGCTTCGGGCGATCCTGGAAGCATCGAAAGAACCCCAGGTTATCGTTGGATCCGATTTCAGGATCCACGCGATCAATACGGGTGCCAAGAAACAACTCTGTATCGCATCGGACGACCGTCTTGAAGGCCTCCCGTGCAAGACGATTCTTGGTTCTGAACTTTGCCGCTCAGCCTGTACTTTCAAAAGAACAGTGGCTGAGGGTCCCCTTACACTTGAATCGACACCGGCATGCCTTGCTGACCAGGAAGAAAAACTGATCACTGTTCAGACCAGAATCCTTTCCCTGGGAAGCGAGCTTCAGGGAGTCCTGAAAACATTCTCGTCTCCACGACCGGAATTGAGCGAGGAGCATTGCTCCGCGGAGAAAATTCTTCATCGAACATCCTCCCCTCTTCCGGGACAAAGCTTCAGCGCATCCTCGATCAAAAACATCGCCGGGTTTGCCAAGACGTCGCTCCCGATTATCATTGAAGGAGAAACCGGAACCGGAAAAGAATTTCTCGCCCGGATGATCCACGAAAACGGCCCCCGAAAAAAGGGACCGTTTGTGGTTCTTGACGCAACACATTTCTCAAACGAAATTGCAGACTCCCTTCTCTTTGGACACAGGAAGGGAACATTTACCGGAGCGATCGGGGATCAGAAAGGTCGCCTTGAGGCAGCGGACAAGGGAACCCTTTTTATCGACGAGCTTCAAAATATGTCTCTTGCCATCCAGATGAAACTCTTGAGGTTTCTGGATCGCAAGACCCTTGTCCCTCTTGGCTCTTCAACGGAGATCTCGATCGACACAAGGATCCTGGTCGCGACGAATGAGCCTCTTTCTGCCCTTCTGGCGACAGGACGTTTGAGATCGGATTTTTTTTACCGGATTCGCGGAAAGACCATCAGGATTCCATCACTTCGTGAGCAACTCGATGAGATACCAGCTTTGGTGAGCTGGAAGTTTCAAAAATGGGAAGATGAAAACAAGACCCCTCCTCCAGTTGTTTTAACGGATTCCATGAGAGCCCTCCAGTCCTATTCCTGGCCGGGCAACATTCGGGAGCTGTTCTCATTTCTGGACTATATGCTGGGTTCTTTTTCATCAGGAGAAAAGGTTCCAGTAAGCTGGGTCAAGGAAGAGCTCAAATCCATTATCCAGGATCTGTCCGGAAGTGGCGAGATGGAAGATCTTGAGGAGATGGCCAGCGAAAGAGAGCTGATCATCCAGGCTCTTCGTTCTGCAGAAGGAGAAATTGGAAGGGCTTCAGAAATGTTGGGAATGAGCAGAACCACTCTGTGGCGAAAAATGAAGAAGCTCGGTATTCGCCCCTTTGAAGGGGATTGAAAGGTAAAAAAAAGGAGGAGGGTTTCCCCTCCTCCTTAAATCTAAGAACTGCCAATGGAATCAGTGATTTATTATGACCTTTGTCCCTAGAGATCCATCCCTAACCAATCAAAGCACTTGAAGAAAGAGCTTGAACGATTCACTCAAGATGCTTGGAGCAACAAGCCAAAAACCACACGTTCTTTATCGGCGGTTTTAGCAAATGTGAATTAGGCGTTAACCTTTGTCACATTAGCGGCTTGAGGTCCCTTGGACCCACTCTGGATCTCGAATTCCACAAGCTGACCTTCTTCAAGGGTTTTAAATCCGGACCCACCGATGGCGGTGTAGTGAACAAAAATGTCCTCACCGTTCTCTTGGGAAATAAAGCCATAACCCTTGTTTGCATTAAACCACTTAACATGTCCTCTTGCCATTACGTGTTCCTCCTTGATATGAACCAACGGTCAGTAAATGTGGGCGTCCCGCAGTAAAAAAAAACCGCGAGCTCCAATTTCAAGCTGCGGCCATTCATTCCGTCATGAAGACAATCCTGAAATAAACCACACCTTCTTGAAACCCACGGTCCTAACTTATCAGGATAAAATCTATCTGTCAACTGTCCCTAAAAACTGAAATTTTTTTAAACACGCTAAAAATCAAAATAGGCTCCGAGCGCGACATAATTTTCCTTCAAGAACGGGAAATCATACATTGGCGAATAACCGTTATAAAAATCAATGGCAGTCCTGAACTGTACCCAGGAAGCGGGACGATGGGTCAGGATTCCGATTTGCAGATCCTCTGAAGGGGTATATCCGTTTATCCCCTGGGAAATAATGTTGACCGCCATATAGGCTCTTGAGTAGGCTTCTTTCCATTCAGGTGCATAGAGCTCAAATCCTGCCTGCCCGATCAGGGAATCCTGAGCGGAAGGATAATACCCGAGACCTACGACACGATAGGCACCCCCTCCATAGATCCGGAAATACCGGGTCACATCATACGATGGTATGATCTGGAGAAGCTCCTGCCCATAGTCCGTATTCTTGTTGAGATTCATTAACGTGGTGTAGTCGTATCCGGTGTGCGAGCTGTCATGATAGAAAAAGATCCGGGCAGAGAATTTGTTGTATCTGATCGTGATCGGAAGGCCAATAATGAAATCGGTGCTTTCAAGAAACGTTGCCGTCTGAACAAAAGCGAATCTTGAAAACGCTGCGCCCATCACACCGAGCTGGATCGATTTGTTGATCCCGGATATTTCGCTTTCCCATCGGATAATCCCGATATCCGCACCAAATGTCCCGTCGAATTGCCCATAACGGTTGTTTGATCCCAGGAAATAACTGATATTGCTCGTAGGCTGTCTTGGATCCGCAAGAAGTGGTGTGAACACATCACCCTGGGGGAAAAAAATGACCCTGTAGCCATTCGCATTGATGGCGCCATCTTTGGCATCTTCTTCCGGTGTAAATGGATCCTGATAAAGAAGAGCCGAAGAAGTCTGCGGAGGTAATGCGCTTGACGGAGACGGCGATGCAGCATCGGCTCTTTCAGGATGGAGAGGAGAAAACGAGAGAACCAGTAAAAGGGCAAGCAGTTCAAGTGAAACGTATGCGATCCGGATTTTGCATTTTTTTAAAACACTCATAGGAATCAATTCACTCTCCATACATTAAACAGATTAACAACAATGAAAACCGTAACGTTTTTATCGCAGACCAGTTTCTATATGGGGTTTTCTTCTGAGCGGCAATCAAGTTTTTTGCCAAAACACCCCAAATGCGAATGAGCCGTATAGCTTGGCGACCAAAGCATCCCATTCCAGTACCGGTCAGAGAGATCCTTGCGCTCTTTTTTCAGAAGACGGCTCGAAACACACTTCAGGCTGTTGACAAGCGTTGAGACAGCAGTTTTAGGAGGAATTTCCACAAGCAGATGAACATGGTCCGGCTCTCCCCTCATTTGAAGGAGCTTCGCGTCAAAATCGCTGCAAACACTCTTGAAGATCGTCTCAAGAATGCTCAGTGCGTGGTTGTCGAAAACCTCACTTTTTTTGACCGCAAAAAAGACCAACTCAATAATAATTGAGAAACTGCAGTTTCTACCTGTACGCAAGATCGTTTTTTCATCCATAGACCAATTCTAAAACAAACATTCAGGATGTTCAATTACGACACCAGAGAGGCAGGATTGTTTATCGCGATTCGATAAAGCCTGATTTTTATCGCCCGCGGGAGTATCTGGAAGGATTCCGGAAATGTCATAATACAGAGAAACACACCTGATAGCAGACTAGCTTCAGTAAAGAACAGTTTTTTGAAAGAGAGAAAATGCTTCCACAAAGTCCGGATTTGGCTCCGTCATCACTTTCAAAAAAAGACTCTGGCTGGACACTGATCGAAATCGTTGTGGTCCTTTTTGTCATAAGTATTGTCGTCGCCATTATTTCACCTCATCTGAAACTCCAGAAAACACCAGGTCTCAGAGAGGTTTCCCTGAAAATCGCCGGAGAATACAGGGCGCTTTACTGGGAAGCCATCTCAAGACAACAGGTTCTCCGCCTCAAGTATGATCTGGACAAGGGAACCGTTTCTGCGTTCAGGATGGCACCCGATGGCTCATTAAAACCAGTATCGATAAGGGGCATCTCGGTCTGGAGCATTGCACCCAAGGTCCGATTTACCCGAATACACACACTTCATCAGGGAAGGGTCGAATCAGGCAGAACCTTTACCCAATTTTTTCCAACGGGAGCTGTCGAACCAACAACCATTCACCTGTCGGACCGACATGCCCACTCCATGACGATCACCGTCAATCCGGTCAACGGTCGCACGCATGTCTTCAAGGGCGATGTGGAGGTTCCTTCCCTGCCCCCGTTGTTGCCTGGAGGAGCAGGCAGCGGGGCTTTCATGGGAGCCGGATGAAAAGCATGCGGAAATCAGATGACGGTGGTTTTACCCTGATCGAAGTCATGGTGGCCTTATTTATATTCAGCGTTGCGGCCATCGCACTTCTTGCAATCAGAACAAATGCCGTAAAACTTGATGAAAGAGCGCGGGACGAAGTGGAGATGACCGTTCTTGCCAACAGGAAAATGTCCGAGATTGTCGGCCAGGGGTTTGCTCCGGTCGGAGACGTGTCAGGTGGATTTGGAAAAGAACACAAAGACTACCATTGGGAAGAAATTGTCACCGCATCTCCATTGCCCATTATTCGACAGGTAACGGTTAAAATCACGAAAAAGTCGGGAAAGAGAAAGATTGTGGTCACTCTCGTTTCCTATATTTCCGGTATTCAGTGATGCTGGATAAGCCCCAAGGCTGCCTTTCAGGAAAGGAAACAAACTGTGTCGATGGCGGATTTACCCTGATCGAAGTTCTTGTCGCATTCATGATCTTTGCCATGATTCTTGGACTGCTGTTCGGAGCCGTTGAGAGCACGCAAAAAGTTATGTCCATTGCAAATAAAGGGAACAGGATCTATGAAAATGTCCAAAGCGCCCTGTTTCGCATTCATGGAGAAATTCTTTCAACCTACATCAATCCCAATGATCCCCTCACCTACTTTATCGGAAATCCTCAAAGTGCCGGGGATGAGGAGACCGACACGCTGCTCTTCACCTCCCTGGGACAGACACGACTCATGCAAAACGCTCCCGTCTCGCACCTGATGGGCGTTCAGTACGTACTCCTCCCGGAAAAGAAGCCAGGGGAATATGTATTGGCCCATGAGCAGGACACGAACCTCCTAAGCTATGGAACCGAAGCCGTCCAGGCCGAACCCCTGCTTCACCACGTTCTCTCCCTGCGTCTTTTCTATTTTGACAGCCATGAATGGGTGAACCAGTGGAATTCCATGCAGAGCCATCTTCTTCCCGTTTATGTCAAGATTGTCCTCAAGGTAAGAGCAGGAAAAAATGGAGAAAAAACATTTACGGACGTCGTTCCGATCCCTTTGTCGACGGTGATGCAGACTCAAGGGGGCAGCGTCTCTTCTGTCGGCGGGTTTTGAGCTACTCTCCCCCATCCATATTGTCGTAACCGTAAGCGAGGTTTTCAAATCTTGTGCAATGGCCCAGAAAGGCAAGATTGACTGAACCGATCGGTCCGTTTCTCTGTTTGCCGATAATGACCTCAGCCTTCCCCTTGTTGTCGAGGTTCTCCTTGTTATAAACCTCGTCCCTGTAGATAAAAAGAACAATATCCGCATCCTGCTCGATGGCGCCAGATTCCCTGAGATCAGAAAGAATGGGTTTCTTGTCCTTTGGGCGATTCTCGACAGATCGGGATAACTGGGCAAGCGCAATGACAGGGATGTTGAGCTCTTTCGCCAATGCCTTAAGCGAACGGGAGATCTCGGAAATTTCCTGTTCCCGATTGTCGGTTCTCTGGGAACCCTTCACCAACTGAAGATAGTCCACAACAATCAGTGAGAGATTTTTATTTTGCGCCTTGAGCCTTCTGGCCCTGGCCCTGAGCTCATAAACGGAGAGGTCCCCCGAATCATCAATAAAAAGGGGCACATCGCTGGCCTCACCGAATGCCTGCATAACGGCTCGCCAGTCATCGCTTGGCAATTGGCCGGTACGAAGCTTCCAGGCATCGACCCGGCTTTGTGAGCTGATGAGACGCATGAAAAGCTGCTCCTTGGACATTTCCAGGGAAAAGATTCCAACAGGCAGCCTGAGATCAAAAGAGACGTATTGGGCAATACCCATGGCAAATGCCGTTTTTCCCATGGCAGGACGACCGGCAACAATAATCAGGTCCGATGGGTAGAGCCCTGTTGTCATCCTGTCGAGATCAATGAATCCTGTGGGGAGTCCAATGACGGCATCAGCGATTTCCCTTGAACGAAGCTCTTCAAGCTTCTTGAACTGGGTATCAAGGTACGGAACATCCCCTACCTTTACAAAACCTCCAGAGTTCTTGTGGGATCCAATTTCAAGGATCTTTCTTTCTGCAAGGTCGAGAAGCGATTCGACCTCCTCTGTCTCCTCATAGCCCTTTTGAGCAATGTCCTCAGCCGCCAGGATAAGCTTTCTGTAAATCCCCTTTTCCGTCAAAAGTCTGGCGTAGTGCTTGGCGTTGGCAGCTGTCGGAACGATATAGCTCAAGTCTTCTATATATTGGGGAGCTCCTGTCAGACCGTCCCACCCTTTTTTCTTGAGACGGTCCGACAAAGTCACAGGATCGATGGGATGCTGGATCTCGGCCATTTCCCTCATCACCAGATAAATCTTCCGATGGGCATCAAGAATGAAGTCCTCCTCCCTGACGTTGTCACCGATCTGGGTAAGGACTTCATTATTGAGAAGAATCGATCCTAAAAACGATTTTTCCGCCTCTATGCTTTGAGGAAGATTCCGGAAAGCTTCATTGCCGGATTTTTTGACATTTTTCATGATTGCTCCGGGGAGTGCCGATTGTATTTTCAGGACGGATTTTGATGATGCTCTTGCTGGGGAACAGTGTCTTCATGTGAAGGAGAATGATCTGTCTGGGAGATCCTGTGAGAGGACCCGTTTTTCAAAAAAGAGATAAAATCATCGCCCTTCTTCCAGATGACCTCGGTCACATTGGGAAATTTCTCAAAATAAGAGAGGTCAAGGAGATGGAGTTCCCTGTTCCCCGGAAAGGAATCCGGATAAAGGATCCGGACAGGTTGCCGGTTTGGCGTCAGACTGGAGACGAGTTTTTCGATCAGATGATAGGCTCCCGCATCTTCAGGCTGAAGGAGAAAGTGGATTTCTCCCTGGTCCCGAACCTCTTTTCCGATATTGCTTGAGTCATCGATCCGGTTCAGATGGAAGGCAAATCCGGTAGCCGGAATATTGGCCCCAAACAGGGCAGGAAGTTTATCGTATCTCCCACCCGATGCAATTTCCCTTGTCGACCCCGGAGTATAAAGATGAAAGAACATTCCGCTGTAGTATGGACCAACGGGGGCCAAGGCAAGATCGAGGACAATCTCGGATGGAGCATGGGTCCATTCCTTGACAAGGGCGAGAAAAGACGCGTCGACCTGGCCATTTGGCAAGCATGACGACAAGGTCTCAAGGGAAGCGAGTGCCTCGGGAAGAGGAACAACATTTCGAAGGAAAAATGACAGTGTTTCAGAAAAACACTTTATCTTTCTGGACGAAAGAATCTTGTTAGGTGTTCCGCCCTGGATGATTTCGTGAAGGGAGCCTGAGTCATGAGCATAGAACAGCCTTGATATTTCCTGTCTTGAAACTTCAGGAGCGATCTCTGCCACAAGGTCAAGAATTGTTGTTTGGAGCCCCTGATGAGACAAGACGAGTGTTGGGTCCCAGATGGCAAGCTTTCGCGCTCCCTGCAGGCAAAGATGAATAATTTCCCAGTCGCCCCAGACGCTTCCATTTCCCCAATACTCGACTCCAGCCTGGAAAAGTTCCCGTTCAAGCACATGGTGGTCTTCATGTCTAAACACCGTTGTGCTGTAGGAAAATCTCAAATCATTGAATCCCGAGTCGATGGCATGAGCCAAAAGCCTGGCTATCTGGGCAGTCGCATCGGGTCGCAGGATCAGGACATGCCCCGAAGTCCGGTCCTGTATGGTATAGGACTTTTCAAGGAGGGCCGGATCGATTCCGGGTCTTAAGGCATCAAGGTACTCAAACGCAGGAAGAGCAATCTCCCGGTACCCTCTCTGTCTGAAAAGGTCGAGAAGTTCCCCTGCCACTTTCCGCCGGAACGTGGGATTCCCCGAAAAAAGAGGGCCAACCCCTTTCGGAGTCAGCCCTCTTTTTTCCAAACGGGAAGCAGGTGCCTGATATTTTTGCGAAATCTTGCTCATGCCTTGGCAGAAGGAAGATGGAGGATCTTGAGAGAAAGGATATTCGGAATCTTCCGAAGCTCTTCAAGAAGAGCCGGGCTGATTTCATCATC
Organism: Nitrospirota bacterium; assembly: GCA_021816465.1. Classification (GTDB taxonomy): domain Bacteria; phylum Nitrospirota; class Leptospirillia; order Leptospirillales; family Leptospirillaceae; genus Leptospirillum. Next base: position 7,010 of record JAKAYF010000017.1, on the reverse strand, counting down.
CACGCCAATCAGGGAAATGGCCTTTCCTCCCGGGAAGTCCCGACCGAACTGCATCCTTGAAATATTGATCTTGTGGTTACCCAAAATGGTGCCAACCGCCCCTACAACACCTGGCTGATCCTGATTGGTAAGGTAAACCATGATTGGTTCGGGAATGACTTCAACAGGCAATTGATCCATCGAAACGATCCGATAATCCCTCTTTTGAAAGACCGAACCGGCAATCTGGTGGGAATCATTTGCAGAAGAAATCTTGATCGAAAGGAGACCCGTGTAATCTCCGTTGTGAGTTGAGCGAACCTCGACAACCTCGATTCCCCTCTCTTTTGCGAGGATCGGAGCGTTGACCTCATTGACCCGGGTATCGAGGATTGGAGACAGAATCCCTTTCAATGCGGAAATCGTAACGGCCGCCGTAGGAATAGTAGCAATCTCTCCTGAAAATTCGATGGTTACCTTCGACAGGGGCGAGGAAGAAATCTGGGAAAGGATATTCCCCATGATCTCGGCAAGCTTCTGGTAAGGAGTGACGATGCTCATCTCTTCCGGTGAGACAGATGGAAGATTGGCCGCATAGCGAATGACACCCTTGGCAAGGTAGTCCACCATCTGGTCTGCGATCGCCAGCGCCACATTCTCCTGGGCTTCCTTTGTTGCCGCCCCGATATGCGGAGTTGAGATAAAGGAATCGATCTTCAACAGGGGATGATCGGCAGGAACCGGCTCCTGAACAAACACGTCAAAAGCCGCGCCGGCAACATGACCACTCAGGAGCGCTTCTGCAAGATCAGCCTCGTTGACAATTCCGCCCCTGGCACAATTGACGATATAAACACCTTTTTTCATCTTGGCAATAGTGGTCTTGTTGATCAGGTTGGTTGTTTCAGCGTTGAGTGGGGTATGGACGGAGATAAAATCCGCCTTTTGGTAAATCTCATCGAGAGATACAGGAACAACGCCCGATTTTTCCGCCACTTCAGGGGTCAGATAGGGATCAAAGGCAATAACATGCATTGAAAGCCCTTTTGCAATCTGGGTAAGGTGTTGTCCGATCTTCCCCATTCCGATGATTCCCAGGGTTTTCTGAAAAAGCTCCACACCCATAAACTTGCTTTTTTCCCATTTTCCGGACCGATTGGAGGCATTGGCCTGGGGAATGCGCCTTGCCATGGACATCAGGAGGGACATGGTGTGCTCTGCTGTCGTAATGGTGTTTCCGCCAGGAGTGTTCATCACGACGATCCCATGTGACGTTGCCGCTTCAAGATCAACATTGTCGAGTCCGGCTCCTGCCCGTCCGACAACCTTGAGACGCTTTGCTCCCTTTAAAATCTCCTTGGTAACCCTGGTCCCGCTTCTGATGACAAGACCGTCATAGCCTGCAATTTCAACGGCAAGCTCTTCCGGGGTCAGTTTTGTCTTGACCACGACTTCAAAACCGGCTTCCCTGAAAATTTTCAACCCATCTTCAGAGATGGCATCACTGACAAGTACCCTGATATTTTCTGACAACGGTAGTCCTCCGATAGGATGTTCTTGTTTTTAGTCCTCGATCAATACGGCCTGGGCCTTGGCAACACCTGATCCGAGAGGATGCTTGTATCCCATGCGGAAAAGGGCCATTTCAACGCCACTAATGGCTGTGATGATGTCAAAAACATCAGAGTAGCCCATATGAGAGAGCCTGAAAACTTTTCCCTTCAGTTGATCCTGCCCGCCAGCTGCGGTGATCCCGTATTGTTTCCGAAGATTCTTGTAAAGTGCTTCTCCGTCAAACCCTTCCGGAGCCAGAACAGCGGTCACAGCATCAGAAGGCGCATTCTTGGCGAAGACCTCAAGACCAAATCCCTTCACACCCTCCCTGGTGGCACGGGCAAGCTTCGCATGTCTTGCAAAAACGTTTTCAAGACCCTCTTCGCGCATCATTTTCAGGGATGTCGCAAGACCGATCCAAAGAGTAACGGCCGGAGTCCAGGCATTGGTATCTTTCAGAAGATTGTCTCTTTCCCTCTTGAGATCAAGGTAGAAACGGGAGCACTTGGCCTGAGTCTGATGTTTCCAGGCTTTCTCCGAAACGCCGATGCAGGCCAGTCCTGGTGGAAGCATGAGCGCTTTCTGCGAACCGGTGATCAGGATATCGATTCCCCAGAGGTCCATGGGAAGATTGGTGACACCAAGGGCGGTAATGGCATCAACGACCAGAATGGTATTCTCGCGGGTCTTTGTAATCTCGGCAATGGATTTGACGTCATGGGCCACACCGGTTGAGGTTTCACTCGCCTGAACGTATACACCCCTGATGGATGGATCCTTGTCCAGATGAGCCTTGATCTCGGACACATTGACCGACTCACCCCAATTGACCTTGATCTCAATGGTCGTCACGCCAAAAGCTGTGGCGATCTTGGCCCATCTTTCACCGAACTTTCCGCCATTCACAGACAGAATCTTGTCCCCGGGGGACATGAAGTTCGAAATGGATGCTTCCATTCCTGCCGTACCGCTTCCTGCAACAGTAATGACTTCCTGTTCGGTCTGGAAGAGCCATTTCAGATCCTTGCGAACATCCTGAATGATCGGGATAAAGTCAGGAGACCTATGATGGATGATGGGACGGGACATGGCGAGAAGAACTTCTGGTGGAACGGGGGTTGGTCCTGGTGCCAAAAGATACTGTTTTTTCATTCGGGAAAGCTCCTTAAAGCGGATAGTGGACATTTTTGCCAGAAAACACAATGAACATCGCCTGCTGTTTATCTACAGCATTCAGCCCCATCGATTGGAGTGCATTGTCGGAATCGGAATCATTAACTCAATCGAAGAAAGATACATTAAACCGCTTCTGATGACAAGGATTAGTCTCATCCCGAAGCAGCAGGGAGTCCCTTTCGGAGGACCTGATTTCAGCGGGCAGGAGGGAGTATCGTTCCGCCCCAGAACTTCAGCCCTGCCGTACTGGTTCCATCACGGCTCGTCTGACAGTTGTCCCCTTTGTGCCCGACCTTGTTGACCGTATCCTCCGAGTCAAGAACAAACCAGAAATGGCAGGATGATGTTAGCGGCATCATGACTGTTGACATCTGGTTGTTGCTGATATAGGTGGTCGAGTCGGAAAAGTAGGCCCAGACAGTCTGTTTATGGGGAAGCTTGAGCGTTGTCGTTGGAGGCCCCAGCCGCCGAAGAAGGTAGGTCGATGGCTCCCCCTTGTATGAGGCCAGGTGGGCATTGAAATAATCGGAGGTGGGGAAGCAGGATCCAAGGAAAAGAAGGCTGAAAACAGCGACAAAATCCTTGATCCGTCTTGGCTTCATTGGCTTCCCCATTAATCCTGGGCTAAAGGGATTGGGCCGGAGATGATCCGGAGCATCCGGGGCAATCCGGTTTTGGGCCTTCTGCGGGTTTTTGGACAGATTGGCCCGATTCATTGGCAAACTGTTTTTCAAAAAGCAACGTGTTGTCCGAATCAAGTCGAATGGCAATCTCCGAAAGAGTCGCAAGCGATGAAATCACTGGTTTTCCAAGGTTCGTCCGTCCGATTTCAACTTGCAGTATGTCAAGCCGGACCTGAATATGAACAGGAATACTGCACCCCTGACAGGGTGTTTGCTTGAGGACTTCAGAGAGATTCAGTCCGGATATCGGAGCAAAACGGAAAAAAAGATGCCCCATTGGACCAGGCGTTGGCTGCAATGGCCAATTCTTGATCAACACCTGGCTGTCACAGTAATTGCAAGGCAGTTTTTGGGCGATTCCAATGGATATTTTCCCTCCGAAAGGCACCAGAAACGAAGGCACGGAGTTTTGAGGCGAAGACTCCATCTGAACACCCTGAAGCCCTGAAAGGGTAAAAAGCTTTTCATGGGAATCGTACTGGACGATGCTTGCGGGAATCGTCAGGGGAAAGGTTTTGACAACCCCTATTTTCTTGATCTCGTTGTCAAGAGCTTTATCGAGATTTTTCCGATTGTCGGGGCTCTGATTCGCTTTTGTCCTGAGTTCCATGGGCAAGCCCAGGGAGAGGATCTGATAGTCCGGCGTCATGGACGGATGCTGGTGATAGAACTCGAGGAGCAACTGGTATGGAGTCAGCTGGCTGGTACCTGGAACAGGCCAGCCATCGGAGACAAGCTTTGCTGTCTCTATTTTTTTCCCGTTCAGATGAAAGGCCCCGACCATCAAAAGCCCTCCAAGAAGAAAGAAAACCGCTCCGACAACGGTCCAGCGAATGCTTTTTTTGGGCTGGAGTGCCGGAGGTTCCGGTTTTTCAAATGACTCCCGGAGAGTTTTGTATGCACCATCGATAATATCCCGTGATTCGGGGTTTTCCCGATATTCCGGGTGGATTGAAAAAATGGCTTCTCTCTTTTTATCGAGAATTTCGAGATTGGCAATAGGCGATATATCGGGAAATCCTCCGGCCGGAAACCGGAGAATCCGCTCGGGATCATTGGGATCGGATGCGATGACGATACCAAGGAGATCCGCGATTTTGAAAGCATCCTCATGCGAAAGAGGAGAGGATGGGTGGATATTTCCAAGGATCTCCGGAAGCTTGTGGAGATTGGTGATGATATAGGAACGGTCCCGGTTTGGAGGCTCCGAGACTGAAAGCGTTCCGCTTTTGGTAAGCCCCTCAAGGTTGGCTTCATCAGGGAAGATGATCACACCTGTGAGAAAAAGCGATATCCCCTTCTCTCTCAGAAACGATGACAATGGACCTATTCGACTTTTGATCTGCGTGACCGGGTTGGAATTTCTCGGACCAGGGACATGGATCATCTGGTTGTCCGCACTCCAGACAGAGTTCAATGTTCCTGTGACGGTTCCGATGACATTCTTGCACTCGAGGACAAAAACACCCTTGTCCGTCAGCAGGAGCCCGTCAATTTCTTTCTGGCCGATCGGAGAGTAGATGTTTCTTTCATAGAAATAGACATTCACCCCATTTTGCCAGAAAGGATCAATTCCAATCTCGGAGATACGGCTAAGGTCCTTTCCGGAGAGTCCGGTCAGACAAAACTGCCTGATCTCTTCTTCGAATCGCTCGGCGGCGGGTAGTGACTTTAATGACTGCAAGGGATTCCTTTCAAAATACAATAGCCTTGAGGAGGTCTGATCGGTTGAGGATACCATATCTTCTGCATATCAGAAAACGAAAAATCTTTTACTCCGGAACCTTGCTCACATGTTCCAGGTGATCCGTTCCCAGAGGGTCATGCCAGAATCCCCTGATATCTTGATGGACCAGCATGTTGGAAAGTCCTTCCGAAAGAGGGATGACCGGCACTCCAGCTCTCAAAAGCTGGAATTGGGCTTTTTCGTACAATTTTTGACGGAGAGCATCGTTCGCCGATTGGGAAGCCTCAAGAACCAGATGGTCAAAAAGAGGATCCCCCCACCCAGTGCGGTTGTTTCCCGAATCGGTTGTCATCAACGTCATGAAAGTATTGGGGTCAGGATAATCGGCCAGCCAGCCGGACTGGTACATCTGGGGAGTCTTTGAATCAAGCTTTGCCAGGAAAGCTTTCCATTCAAGAGACCGGAGATGGATCGTGACATGGAGAATTTTCCGGAAAGATTCCTGGAAGTGAACGGCCAGAATGCGGCTTTGTGTGCCGGAAGGAAAAATAAGGGTAACCCTCGGAAAGTTTTTCCCTCCGGGATAACCGGCAATCGCCAATTCTGCACGGGCTTTGTCGGGGTTATACGAGTAACCGGCATTTTCCGAATACCCCAACAATCCCTTCGGAATGAAGGATCGGGAGACCGGAAATGCATTCTGAAAAAGTTCCCGAAGATCCGAGCGGTCAACAGCAAGGGCAAAAGCTTTCCTGACATGAAGATTGTCAAAAGGAGGACGCTTGATGTTCATGCTGTAATACACCGTGCTGAACTGGGGAATCCGATGCAGATCCGGGGAATGCTCGTATTTTTTCACATAAAAACTCGGAACGCCCACGATATCCAGGATATGGCGATCGTAGAGCAAAAGCTGGGTAACCGACTCAGGAACGATCAGAAACTGGATCCTTGCAAGCGAAGTGTTCGAAGGGAGATCTGTTCGTGCTTCCAAAAGAAGAAAGTCACCATGCCACCATTCTTTTAGAGTAAATCGCCCATTTGTCACAAGATGGCCTGGAAGTGTCCATCCGTCCCTATATTTTTGGATCAGGTCCTTTCGGATCGGATCCGTAATCGGGCTTGTCAGTAAGGAGGGAAAGGCCGACATCGAATGGGAGAGGTGTATTTTAAGCGTCTCGGCATTGGGAACCTCTATTCCCACCTGTGAAGAAGTGCACTTATTCGCATGAAAGCAGGAAGCGTTTTTGATATCAAAAAGGTAATAGGCGTATGGGGAGGCTGTTTCCGGGGAAAGGAGCCTTAGAAAAGAATCCCTGAAATCATAGGCTGTTACCTGTTTCCCATCACTCCACGTTCTCTTGGGATCAAGGTGAAAGATATAGTCCTTGTTCCCTGCCGATTCCCAGGAAAGGGCGATATCAGGAGAAACGACGAGATTTTTGTCAAAACGCGTCAACCCATCCATCAGATTGGTAATCACCTCAAAGCTGATACCGTCTGTTGCTTTATTCCAGTCAAGTGTCGATGGATCATCTGCCATTGCCATAAAAAGAGTGTGTGAATCATGGCGGGAAACTGGCTGGAAATGGGGGGAACAAGAAAGAATGGATAACGGCAGCAGGATAAAAAGCATCAGGAAATACCTGATGTCAGGAGGCATTTTCATGTTTTACCGGAACGATAGGGGTTTGATCATCGACAAGATGCCTCAAATCATCGTTAAAGAACTTTTGGAAGGGAAAAATCAGAAGAGTAAAAAAAGGGTCTGAACCCGTCGAGGACGGGAACAGACCCAAAGAAAATTCCGGCAGCGTCCTACTTTCCCACAACCTTGCAGTTGCAGTATCATCGGCCCTGGAGGGCTTAACGGCCGTGTTCGGGATGGGAACGGGTGGATCCCCTCCGGCATGGCCACCGGAAAACCGGCA
>JAKAYF010000082.1 GCA_021816465.1 Nitrospirota bacterium | reverse complement strand
ACTTCACGCAGGTGTTCAGCCGCATCCTCGGGAGACGCCTGAATATTGCCACTGCCCACCCAATCCATGACCGTTAAGCCATGCCATTGTGCGTATTCCCGGAACCACTCCTGCCTTTGCTGACTCAAATAAAGCGTATCGAGCAGATCGGCCGATGGCGCCGCCACCGGCGTATCGCGATGTGTGCGGAAGTCCGGCACTGGTAGTGCAATCTGAGGAGGCTCAAGAAGGAAGAAATAACCGAACGGGGTATGGGTGAATCGAGCGAAAGCCTCCAATTGCTTGAGAGTCGGTTGCGCTTCACCTTCCCGCCACTGAGGCCACTTCGGAAACCGGTGGGCAAGCGCCACTTCGGAAAGACGTGTGCGTCCTGCGGCCCAGCGCAGGACAGCAATGGAGGGAGAAACCTGCATCATGGGCGCATTGTCTCCAATGGGTCTTGAAGATCCGGAGAAATCTTTTGGCTCATTTCAACAACTCGACAAAGTCCTCGACCTTCAGGTGAGTATACCTTTTTAACATCTGCAATGTCTTATGTCCCGCAATAGCCACTACCTGCATGGGGTTCAGCCCCTTCTCGAAGAACCGGCTGGTAGCCTCGTGCCGGAGATCTTGGAAAGTCAGATCTGCAGGAAGGTCGGATCCGGCTTGATCCCTTTTTCCTCGCATTCCTTCTCGTAAGGAATTCTAGCACGGGAGAGCGCCCGGAGATAAACGTGGGTGATCGAATCTGGGGCAATTCTCCATATATTCCCATCGATTCGACGTGGGAGGCCGGCAAGGATCCGGATGGCTTCCGTCGAAATCGGTACGATCCGCTTCTCCCCGTTTTTTGTCTCCGAAAGCGTCACTGTCCATTTTTTGAGGTCCACCCTGTCCCAGCTCATCCCGGCAATCTCCGACCGGCGCATACCCGTTTCCAGAGCGAATTGGACGAGATTGGAAAGGACAGGAGACTCTGAGGCAGAATTGATTCGGTCCAGTTCCCCGGGAAGACGACGACAGTCCCGGCTTTTGGGAAGTTTTGGTTCCCGGATCTGGAAAACGGGATTGACCAATCCACCGATCCTTGATGGCGGTATGAAAAAGACGAGACAAGATTCCGAGTTCGTAACTGACAGTATTTGGTGACACCGATTTTAGCCGCTCACCCCGATATTTGGCCAGATCGGATCCCTGTATCGAAGAAAAAAATCATGCGGCTAAAGGAGTTCTTTTCCAGACTCTGATGAAGGAGGCATATTGAACTGCCCTTTTTGATAACTTATGACTTCCCGTTCATATTGATCCAAGGCTTCATCCAGGGTAGTTTTTTTGGCCTCGGTTCGGGAAACAAAGATTCCCCGGGCCATTTCCGATTCGACTACGACCGCCCAAGTTTCGGCCTCCGCTTGGAAATTGAAGGTCTTCCGCTAGACCGGATGGCCCTTGCGCCTTATCTTGGCTCGCCAGCAAATCGCCCCGTTTATCAAACGTTGCCAAGAAACACCTTCCGAAGATAATCACTTATTCTTCGAAGCTCAGTGTTCCCAGAATCAATTTTCGAGGAGGGAATTTTAAGGAATGGCTTGATATTGGTGGAGGGTACGAGAGTCGAACTCGTGGCCTTCAGGGTGCGATCCTGACGCTCTCCCAACTGAGCTAACCCCCCAAATCTTTTCAGCAGAATAACAGATGACCAAACCTGGGGCAAGCGTATTCTCTAAAATCTGGATCAGACAACAACGGTTTCCGGTTCCTATTTTCTTATTGACGATCCCCCATAAAAACTCTCCTTCCGATAATACGCATCGCCCCGCTGGAGAAGGAGGAAAGCGCTTCGATATAGGCTTGATGCTCCAGAGGACGCATCCTCTCCGAAAGAGTTGACTCGGTATCACCTTCCAGAATGGGCTCCACCTTTTGAAGGATAATGGGACCTGTATCCATTCCCTCATCCACAATGTGTACAGTCACCCCTGTAAAACGAACACCGTACTCAATGGCCTGCCGGTGCGCCGCCATTCCGGGAAAACTTGGAAGGAGTGATGGATGGATGTTCAGGATCTTCAAGGGATATGCTTCAATAAGAACTTTCCCGATAATCCGCATATAACCGGCAAGTGCGATCGCATCAACCCTCATGCCAGAGAGCTCCGACAAAATGGCCCGCTCCTGACTCTCCCGTGAAGAAAAATCTTTCGATGGAAAAATGAGTGCCGGTACACCAAGTTTCCTCGCACGATCCAGAACTCCGGCGGCGGGCTTGTCACAGATAAGAACAACCGGATCGACTAAGGGAAGAGGTCCATCCGCTCCTCTCTGGCAAGCACTGATAATCGCTTCGGCATTCGTTCCTGAACCAGAAGCAAAAAGCGCCAGTCGGAGTTTCTTGGTGCTTTCCGAACGATCTGTTCCCCTCTGGTCAGAAGGATCTGTCATAAACGACTTCTCCCCCGCCGGGAATGATTTCTCCGAGTAAATACCAGGATTCCCCCTGATCGGAAAGAAACTTTTCAAACATCTCTTTTTCTCCGGGAGGGATCATGATCACAAGACCGATTCCCATATTAAAGACCCGAAACATCTCCCTTGAAGTCACCGAACCCCGTTCCTGCAGATCCGAAAACAATGCCGGACGGGGCCAGGACCGGGGATTGATCCGCGCAGACATGCTCTTTGGAAGGATACGGGGAACATTTTCCGTTATTCCGCCTCCCGTCACATGCACAAGACCTGTAATGGAAAAACGACGAAGGAGTTCCAGAACCAGAGAAACATAAATCCGGGTCGGAGCCAAAAGAAGATCTGCCCAGGTCTTCTCCGGATCAAAAGGAACAGAATCCTGGGGCTTGATCGCACCGTCTTCGATCAGAATTTTCCGAACGAGGGAAAACCCATTGGAGTGGACTCCGGTCGATGCGATTCCGTAGATCGCGTGTCCCGGCTCAAGCTGTTTTCCATCGACAATTTTTTTGCGGTCGGCAATTCCCACGGCAAAACCCGCCAGATCATAGCCTCCAGGAGGATAAACCCCCGGCATCTCGGCGGTTTCCCCTCCCAAAAGAGCGGCCCCTGCCTGCCGGCACCCCTCCGCAATTCCTTCAAGGATTGCCTTGCCCGAAGACAGGTCAAGCTTTCCGGAAGCATAATAGTCCAAAAAATACAGGGGCTCGGCTCCCATGACAACGATATCATTAACGCACATCGCGACCAGATCAATCCCGATCGAATCATGACGATTGGCCCACTCGGCAACCTTGAGCTTTGTTCCGACACCATCCGTTCCGGAGAGAAGGACGGGATCCTCGTATTGTTTCCAGTCGGGCCTGAAAAGCCCGGCAAACCCGCCAACCCCTGAAACTACCCCCTTGCGGTTTGTCGACGCAGCCAATGGTTTTATCGCATCAACCCACGCATTCCCCCGATCGATCGATACTCCGGCCTTTTCGTAATGCTCTTCCCCGCTTTTTCCGCCCAAACCCCCTCCTCACAATGCCCAAAATAACCGATAAGCTTTCTGAAGAAAAAAATATCCGTCAAAATCCAAACATGCATTTTCCGACAATTCGGAAAAATGAGGTGGAAACATTCAAAAAACTCCTCAACAATAACAAAGTCCCGATGAAGATCAAACAGCCTGATGCTAAAAGACATCGTTCCAAAGGGATATGCCATTTATAGGCGGAAAATCAGTAGACAAGAACAACCTATAAATACATATTATTAAATATTATTTACGATGACAACCATTCACTCTGGTGCTATGATGACTCCTGAACTGAAAGAAAAAACAGGAATCAATCATTATTTCAAATTATGCCACGTTTTTTGACATTAATCTTATCCAAGAATCTTATCCAAGGGACGTCAACAGGAGAAACGGTAATGGAAATCCATCAGAAAGGCCAGAAATTCCCGCACCCCAAAACATCCTTCCCGACAATGGTCCTGGCCGCCACAATTTTTTTGTCAGCCTCGGCCTGTGGCAACGGCAACATGTTCAACGGCGTTTCCGGTAACGGAACAGGAACGCTTGCCGGAGCAGAATCCATTGCCGCAACAGATATAAAGAACAGCAACTACTCCTCCGCCATTTCGGCTCTACAGCCTTATTGTCCACAAAATACCTGTCCGGACACAACCTCTACAATCATTCTTTCAGATGCCTACCTTGCAACAGGAGCTTCATCCAACGTTACGACAGTCGCAGCGGTCCAGACATCATCCTCTCCCCAGACTGGTCTGAACCAGATTGCAGCAGCCAACCTTTCAGGAGAAGACTCAAACCAGATCCTGGCGACACTTATTGCCGATGCCACAGGAAACCCCACCGCCAACCAGACACTCCAGTCCATCTCTCAGACGATTTCATGCGTCACAAACAACACCTGCACCATCGAGGGAGTGAAAGACCTTCAGGTCGCGATCGAACTTCTGGTCAACGAGGGGCTCACCAAGGCAAACTGCCAGTCGGGAACCTCCTCTACCTGCGATCCCGGACTGGCCTCCATGTACATGATCGATGTCTCCGCCTACATCATGACCGCTATTTCCTATCAGAGCGGCCTGACTTACAACACAGAACTCACCACTCCGGCCTTTGAGCTTTGCACAGCCAACTCGACTCTCTCATCCGGCACAGCCGGAACAACTGCCTGCACACAACCCCTTTCGGCATCCACCATAAACACCGACCTCGGGGGCAATACCGCAATTATCTATGATATCTGCAACCTTCTCTATAATGGTGCGACATCCTCCACCACTGATCCATGCGGAACACCCAGCGGATCCATTTCAGCCCTTTACACCCAGACCGCTCCTCCGGGCCTGGTCGAGGTCCTCCCGACAATCCTGAATTCCCTCGGTAGCTCTTCGGCAGGACAAACGGTCACAAACTCCGCCTATGAGTTTTTAAACACCTTGCTCACTTGTTCCTCCAGCTGCACATCAAGCACCCGGACAACGCCTCCAACGACGGCCCCGAGTACCAGCAACATTTTAGCGATTGTTTCAAACTATATGGCCCAGATTTAAAGAAAAACTCATCCACATGAGACATTCGACCGAAAAAGAATCATCGATGGATTTACATGGAAGTCATTGATAAAGGTTCAACAACACAGGATGGAACAATGAAAAACAATCTTGGTATCAAAAAAACACTGAAGATCTCACCCCTTCTTGGAGTCATCGGAGCACTTCTTTCTGGCGCCATCGCAGTCCCGCCAGCATCAGCAGCACCCAGCGGCCTTGCGGGAACAGCGCTTTTCGAGCAAAATCCCTTTCTCTACCAGGGGACGATCCCACTCGGAATGGGCGGAGCATTCACCGCAGTTGCCGATGATGAAAATGCGGTTTTCTATAACCCAGCAGGCCTCGACAACATCCAGACATCCTCATTCAAGCTGATCAACATAACCGCGGACATGACCTATCCCGATTTTTTGAACATGTACAATTCTTTCAAAAGTGACAGCAATCTCTCGGGAACAGCACAAACCGCGGCATTCATCAATACATTCAATACCTATTCAGGACAATCCCTCTATGCCCGGGTGGGAGATTACTCAAACTACACGACCCATGACTTTTCCATCGGACTTCTCACAAACAATCAAGTCATGGCAAGCGCCAATCCAGTCGTTACGACCAATAACCTTGCCTCGATCGCAACCCTTTCGGATACAGGGGTTGTTGTCTCCGGTGCCTATGGCTTTATGGACCATCACCTCCAGATCGGTGGAACGCTCATGGGGCTCGAACAGTACTTTCTGAATATTCCCGAGCTTTCAGCAGCTCAGGCCTCTTCAAATGGCAGCAGCATCCTGACCAAAAACATGACCAACGGATTTGGTCTCGATGCCAATATTGGAGCAATCTATCACTTTGACCTTCCCCTGAACCCAACCATCGGAGCAACAATCCAGAACATCGGGTCGGCCGATTTTGGAGCCGGAGGGAACATCCCCGAGATCATCAATGCCGGAGTCGGCCTCGACCCCGATATCGGGTTCGGGAGGCTTCTCTTCGACATCGACTATGATGACGTGGGTAACTATCTTTACTACACAGGCGACTCTCTGTGGCTTCATACACACATGGGAATCCAGTACCAGTTTCCTGCAATTCTCACTCTCTCCGCCGGAATGTACCAGGGATACCCAACCGTCGGGGTCGGGGTCGATCTCTGGGCCGTCGAGGTCAATGCGACCTATTATACGGAAGAGGCCGGAGTGGTTCCGGGACAGAACCCGGATCATATCATCTCGCTTCAGGTGGCCTTTGGCTGGATGTAACCGATCGTTCCTGACGATTTGAATACACCTTATGACCTTTTGGTGTTCCAGACAAAACCTGTCTGGCTCACCAAAGGTCTTCTCCGCACCCGAACGATCCTCTCTTTTGAAAAATCGGGCCCTATTAAGGATTCCACCCATCTGAAATCTCAAAAATGAACCCTTCACACTCAGTCTCTCTGGAATCGGGCGCACTTCCTCTCTTTTACTTCTGCTCGGACCGTACAAACAGAGAGGTCTTTCGAGGCCAATCCCTGACAACGGCTCTTCTGCCGGGGCAGTCTGATTCTTCCTTCCGCGCTGTTCTGTCTTTTGATGGCTCTTTACAGATGGCATCCAGTCATCTTCTGGTATCGGCTGTCAGAAAGCGGACCTTCTTCCGGATTCAAGAACGAGTGCCGTCGAATTCCTTTTTTGGCCATTTTTACTTTTGGAAGTTTAGACTAGAACATCGCATAAAGCAGACTCGGAATGAGGTTTTTCCGCAGATGGTCGAAACCTCAAAGGAAAGACTCACTCTTCAAAATGGTCGGGTAGATCCCTCATGCAGATTTTTTGAAAGGAAACAGGACGGATCGATTCGGAGAAATTTCGTAAAAAACTAAAGGTCCCTAGTGGTTCGTGCAAGACGGGCAAGGGCGGCCTGCGCCGCTTTTTGCTCAGCTTCCTTTTTGGATCTTCCGCTTCCTTCCCCGTAGGACCTGCCACGAATCAGGACCTGGACATCAAATTCCTTTTGATGGTCGGGACCCCGCTGGGCGACAATTTCGTATTGCGGAAGAATTTCAAGCTCCCGCTGGCAGTACTCCTGAAGATCTGTCTTGTAATCGAGTATGGATGCAACAGAGACTGTCGTCTCCACCGCCTTTTTGAAATGCGTCAGGATAAACGCCCGTGCCGCTTCAATGCCTCCATCAAGATAGATCGCCGCAATAACAGCCTCAAGCGCATCGGCAAGAATCGAGCTTTTCTCACGCCCCTGGGTCAGTTCTTCTCCTTTTCCGACGCGCAGATAGGATCCGATGTCCATGGTACGAGAGATCTCTGCCAGGGATGGCTCCGAAACAATCCGGCCCTTGAACTTTGAAAGGGTTCCCTCAGGATAATCGGGATGAGTAGACATCAGATGTTCTGCGATGACCAGCCCAAGAACCGTATCTCCTAAGAACTCGAGACGTTCGTTATTGGACTGACGCCCCTGCCGAGGGTCAACCATGAAGGACTTGTGAGTGAGCGCATCCTGCAAAAGATC
>JAKAYF010000081.1 GCA_021816465.1 Nitrospirota bacterium | reverse complement strand
AACTGTAAGTTGATAGTTTATAAAAGCTTTTTATCATATGCTGTCATTGGTGCAAGAAAAGGGTGACATCATCGGGAGCATTTCCCGGTGATGTGTGGCGCTCATGACGGCCGTTTCGCCTATCTTCATATTGGTGAATGGGTATGGGGTCCTGTGGTTCGTACCTTCCGGATTTGGCTTTACAGCAAGGTCGGGCAACCCATCTGATTCCTTTGATTGATGAGCCGGATCTTGGAGTTCGTATTTCGCTTTTTTGTTTAGGCAGCTCATTTCGATCTGATCGCCAAGGGAACGGGGGACGCCACGGCTATTCTGGATCTTCATGTTTGTCCATGAAATCATTTCATGAGGACGCACGATGAAAGAGCCCCGATGGGTGTGAGGGTTTCGACCGAAAAGAAGATTTTCCTGGGTTTTGGCATCGCGGTATCCGCTCTTGCGGTTTCTGCTCTCATGGCTTTTAGGTCAGCCGGGGATTATCTTCAGTCCGCCGAATGGGTGGACCATACTCAAAAGGTCCTCCGAGCACTTGACAACAGCTGGGCGTTGATCAACGAGGCCGAATCCGCCCAGCGCGCATACCTTCTCACATCAAGCCCTTTCTATCTCCGGGAACGCCAGAATGCCATCCGCCGTCTTGAAACCGTTGTAGACGAATTCCCCAAAAAAGTCTCGGACAACCCCCTCGAAGAACGCAGGGCCCTTGAAATCCGGCAACATGTGCAGATGCGGATCCAAATTCTGGAGACCGTTCTCTCCACCTATCAAAAACATGGATTGGGATCAGCTCAGGCGCTTCTTCGGGCCGGAGCAGGCATCGGGGAAATGACAGCGATTCACGATCTGGTCAATGAGATGCATGCAACGGAAAAAAATCTGTTGCGGGAGCGAACGGAAGCCTCCAGGGTGGCAGGGCAAGAAACCCTGTGGGTAATAGCAACTGCGGCAATCTTTCTGATGGCTTTGCTTGGAGGGTTGCTTTGGCGGATCCGGGCAGAAATGCGTGACCGGCTCGAAGCGGAAAACGCATTGGAAGAATCGCTTCTGATCGAAAAAAGCCAGGGGAAAATCCTTTCTCTCTTCAGCGGTTCCGTTTCAGGACTCTCCGAGACACTCCAAACAGTACTGAATATATTGGCAGAGGATCATCCCTTTCCGGTTTCGGCCTTTTATCGTTATGACGAGTGGCAGGGAGTGTTTCTTCTGGAAGCGCACAAGGGTACCGATGATCAGTTGGAAAGAAGTTTCCATCGGGGAGAAGGGATATTGGGAGAGGCCGCCATGGCGGACTCTCTCCAACGGTTGAGACAGCCCGGTGCCACTCCCGGATTCTTGATCAGGACAGGCATCTGTCAATTTTCACCTGTGGAGATCGCAATGCTTCCGATCCGGTTTCAGGACCAACGGTTCGGGGTGATTGTGTTGGGTTCCATTCGGGCTATTGGCGACCGGGAGGCTTCTTTTCTTGAAAAGCTTTCCCTGCAGCTCGGAGCAGCCCTCAACAGCTTTCTACAAAAAGAAAATCAGCAGATCATGGCCTCGGAACTGCGCTCCCATAGCGGGGAGTTGCTCCAGAAAAATCAGTTATTGCGAATGGCGGATCAGGCCAAGTCGGATTTTCTGGCGAACATGTCTCATGAACTCCGCACTCCTCTTAACGCTGTCATCGGTTTTTCCGAGTTATTGAAGGACGGGATCCTGGGTAAACTCTCTCCGGAACAGACGGACGCCGCAAAAGACATCTTTGAAAGCGGAGAGCATCTTCTCTCCCTCATCAACGATATCCTGGATCTCTCGAAGGTTGAGGCGGGCATGATGAAGCTCGAGCTTGAGGCGACCGATCTTCAGAACCTTCTTCAAAATGCATTGGGAGTTGTGCGGGAAAAAGCGGCTGCCCACCAGATATCCCTTAGCATAGAAGTCGATCCGGACTCTCCTCCCGTCGTTCTGGACCAAAGAAAAACCAAGCAGATCCTCTATAATCTTTTGTCCAATGCCGTCAAGTTCAATGTCAAGGGGGGCCGTGTCATTCTTCAGGCACGACGCCACAGCGATTTGAAAGAGCCAGAATTTTCAGATTTTCCCACCTGGCTTGAAATCAGCGTGAAAGATACGGGAATCGGTATCTCAAAAAAGGATCTGGAGCGTCTGTTCCAGCCATTCGTGCAGGCGGACAGCGGTCTGGATCGACATTATGAAGGGACGGGACTTGGGCTTTCCCTGCTCAAGCGTATGGCAGAACTCCACGGCGGAAGGGTTTCGGTGGAAAGCGTCCTGGGGGAAGGTTCGACTTTCCATGTCTGGCTCCCGTGGAGAACCGATGCCGAAGAACAGGAGATCTTGACCGCTCCCGCGTTTCAAAGGAGACAATCGGACCGGATGACCCTGCTGATCGAAAGTGACGATGAATCTTCGCTTCTTCTGGAGCGATCCCTTTCAGAAGATGGCTTTCGGGTTCGGCGTTCCAAAACGGCCATGGAAGGGCTGGCGATGGCCAGGCAGGAGAGACCGGACCTGATTATTCTGGAAATGAAACTTCCCGATATGGACGGCTGGGATTTTCTGTTGGCTCAGAGAAACGACGAGCTCCTATCGGGTATCCCCGTGGTGATCACAACCATGGATTCCAGGGAAGGTTCCGGCTTTTCCCTTGGCAGCGTCCAGGTTCTCCAGAAACCTGTGGATACGAACGAGCTGAAAAAAATTCTCAACAAACTGGGACTGTCTTCCACCCAAAAAGAGCGACATCTGGTATTGGTTGTCGACGACGATGCCCATGCGGTCGAAATCCTGCGCAGACAGCTGACCAATGGAGGATATGAGGTCCTGAGCGCCTATGGCGGTCAGGATGCGGTCTTGATGGCCCGGAATTTTCATCCGGAGCTGATCCTTCTGGATTTGATGATGCCGGATTTCAGCGGATTCGATGTGGTTGAAGCCCTTCAGTCCGATCGCTCTACAAACGCCATTCCGGTGATCGTTCTGACGGCAAAAGTGATCACCACCGAGGATCGTCACAGACTGAACGGATCCATTCTCCAGATTCTGGAAAAAGCCGGATTCCAGTCCGATCGTTTCTTGGGGGAAGTTCATCGGGCACTGGCGAGTGGTGCGTCTGTCCAGGAGAAAGGGACTTCTTGAATCCAATCGTTTGATATCATGTGTTTTTGACCCTGATGTTCGGGGAGGGAGAAGATTTTGTCGAGAAGAATTCTGATCGTTGAGGATAACGAGATCAACTTGAAACTTGTCGAGATCATCTTGCAAAAATCGGGTTACCGGATCCTTTCTGCAAGGGATGCGGAAGAAGGGATTGAGCTTGCCAAATCGCTCCGTCCGGATCTGATCCTGATGGATATACACCTGCCTGGAATGGATGGTCTTGTGGCCATTGGCATTCTGAAAAAGGATCCTTCTACCCGGGAGATTCCGGTTCTGGCCCTGACAGCGCTTGCGATGAAAGGGGATGAGGACAGGATCATCGCCTCCGGTTCCGATGGATACATCCAGAAACCGGTCGGACATGAACATCTCCTTCAGAAAGTCTCCGCTCTTCTCTCCGGAAAAGGTCCTTCCGATGTCTGATCGTCTTCCCGTGGTTCTGGTCGTGGATGATGAGGGAAGCAGTCGCCGCCTCATCACCGCGCTTCTGAAGTCGGAACCCTATACAGTGCTGACCGCGTGTTCGGCGCAGGATGCGCTCGACCAGATGGAGTCGTGTCACCCGGATCTGGTCCTGACGGACGGAATGATGCCAGGAATCAGCGGTTTTGAGCTGGCGGCCAGAATCAAGGGGGACCACCGGTATGGAACGATACCGGTGGTGATCGTCACGGCGCTCGATGATCGGTCGGTTCGGCTCAGAACCCTTGAGGCCGGAGTGGACGACTATCTTTACAAGCCGATCGACCGGGCTGAGCTTCTGGTTCGGGTCAGCAATCTCCTTCGTCTCAAGGAGTACAGCGACCACATTCAAAAAAGTAATGAGCGGCTTGAGGAGGCGGTTCATCAGAGAACCATTCAACTACAGGAAAGCTATCGCCAGACGATTGAGACGCTGATCCGGGCCGCGCAAAAAAAGGACGAGGAAACGGGCGCCCATTTGAAGCGCATTGCCTATTACTGCAAAGAACTGGCCATACGGCTTGGGATGAGCGCTGACTATACGGACCTCATCTTCCGGGCCAGTCCGATGCATGATGTCGGGAAAATCGGGATTCCGGACCGGATATTGCTAAAGCCGGGACCTCTCGACCGGGACGAGTGGTTCATCATGCGAACCCATACGACCCTTGGAGCCAATATTATCGGAGAGAAGAATCTTTCTTTGGAACTTGCGATGGGATATGACATTGCCCTTGGCCATCATGAACGCTGGGACGGTTGCGGTTATCCTTTGGGGAGAAAGGGGGAGGAGATCCCGTTGTGCGCCAGGATCATGGCCCTGGCTGATGTGTACGATGCCCTCAGGAGCCGGCGTCCCTACAAAGAACCTTTCGACCATGACCTGTCGGTCGAGATTATCCTGAAAGGGGACGGAAGGGTCTGTCCGGATCAGTTTGATCCGCAACTGCTGGCGATTTTTCCGTTGGTGGTACCAGCATTTGCCGAGTATTTTGCCACATTGACCGACACCTTAGAACAGTAACCCTCCATGATCGAAAGACGGTTGGAGATTTATCGGGGGAGAGAATTTGTATGGTTGATTTCTGGCAAGAATACAAAACTCGATTACGAGGCTACATCGCCAAGCGCGTTAGAGAAAGCGAGGCAGTGGACGACATACTCCAGAATGTGTTCCTCAAGGCCCACACGAGCCTGCATACGATCAAATCACACGGCAGTATTGCAGCTTGGTTGTTCCGTATCGCCGCAAATGCCATAGCGGACCACTACCGTTCACAGAAGTTGTGGGTTGAGCTTCCCGAGGAACTCGCCGCACCCGAGCCAGAATGCAATTATGTCGCAGAGTTGGCAGCATGCCTTCAGCCATTGATCGCGGATTTGCCAGAGACTTACCGATCAGCCCTTGTTCTATCGGATCTGGAAGGCCTGCCCCAGAAAGAGGTAGCCAACCGACTGGGTCTCTCTCTCTCCGGTACAAAATCCAGGATCCAACGTGGGAGGGAGAAACTGCGTCAGCGTTTGCTCGAATGCTGTGACATCGAAACCGGACGAGGCGGCATCATTGGCTACGAGCCACGCGGCAAGAACTGTGATGGGGGTTGCTACTGAAATAAAGGCTTGAGAGGGATTGCGTCTTTTTCATTGGATCTCCGTCTATAGAGTACGACGCAACGAGCGTCGCAACCTTGAACGACAGGAGAAATTCATGGATGCCTTGAAAAATGACGAAATCCGTCAGGTCGTACGCCAAAAATATGGTCGTGTGGCTGAGGGGTTAGAAACAGGCTGCGGCTGCGGTCCGACATGCAGCAGCGGAGCATCAATGGCAAGCTCTGAAAGCTTATCCCAAGGGTTCGGGTACACTGCAGACGATGTCGGTACTGTTCCTCAGGGGTCGAACATGGGCTTGGGTTGCGGAAACCCGCAAGCCATCGCTGCACTGAAACCGGGTGAGATTGTTCTCGATTTGGGTAGCGGTGGCGGTTTTGATTGTTTTCTCGCCGCGCGTCAGGTTGGCGTGACGGGACGAGTCATTGGTGTGGACATGACCCCTGAAATGATTTCTAAGGCCCGTGTCAATACGGAGAAGGGCGGCTACCTGAATATCGAATTTCGCTTGGGTGAAATCGAGAATTTGCCGGTGGCGGATGCGACTGTAGATGTCATCATCTCGAACTGTGTCATCAACCTTTCGCCGGATAAGCCCCGTGTGTTCAGCGAAGCGTATCGCGTACTGAAGCCTGGTGGCCGGTTGGCAATTTCGGATGTCATCGCCTTCGCCGAGTTGCCGGAGGCCGTCCGGCAAGACATGGCATTCTATGCAGGTTGTATAGCCGGTGCTTCCATTGTTTCGGAGGTCGAAGCGATGTTGCAAACAAGCGGATTCACGGATATTCGTGTGCTCCCAAAAGACGAGAGCAAATTGTTCATCCGCGATTGGGCGTCAGGGACGGATATTGAGGAGTATGTGGTGTCGGCCTCCATTGAGGCCATCAAATAGGGTCAACCCGGACGCACGATTAATCGCGCGTCCGGGTTTTCGGCAGGTTGTGGTCACATTGCACGGTCACTGAAGGATTTGAGGCCAGAGATTGATTGAGATTCACCGCAGGCGCGAAGTGTATTCCGTTTCCCAGCTTCTCACGAAGCTCAATCATTTTCTACCCACATGAGATTCTGTTGATTATGTGCTCTTCGACGTTATGTGTTTGTTCCTTAAAAAACTCCTGCGCCTCCTCGTTCATTCCTTTTTGGAATTCACAAAGATCTGCCTGATTAGCTCGATTGTTCAAGCGACGCTTCGTCTCAAGGCCCTGCACATGCGTCTTTTGGCAGCTACTCTCTCAACTGGGTCCCGTCCGGAGGCTTGGTACGCCTGGCTGAACAATCGTGCTAATCAGGATGCTTTTTGGGGGCTTTGAGCAATCCGGAGAGGAACCGTTAGACACAATCCTCCCGCCAGAGACAATGGATCTGACCGCAGGTATCCGCTTTCCCGGATTCGAAACAGTCGTTATTTCCCTCTGCTCTCTGAATCATTCTGATCAGATCGGCTTTCCTAGATTTTTTGGGCGAAATTCCTTTATCTTGTGCAATTTTTCGGATCTCTTCCATTTTCATCGATTTTCTCCAAGCAAATGTTTGGCATCATGGAAATTGGGAGATCTTGGAGAAAAAGCACTCTTTCACCTGAACCTTCAAGAGTTTCTGCAAGAATCCCTTCAAGAAAAGAAGTGTGGAGATTGGGAGAAATCTCACGAGAAACAGATATCACGATAGGTTTGGCCTGTCAATTTAGGGTTTGGCATCCTGATTCAGATGGTGAAATTTGTTTTAGAAGAGTTTTTGAACCATTTCTCAGGATTTTCCCCGTTATCAGCAGGGGTTCCGAATTCTGACAGAGGAATCGATCAATCAAATTCAGAACTTTTTTGTGAAAGGATATGATCTTTTTTCAGAGATTCTCTTTCAGGAAGAAAGAGGTTGTTCTTTACCATTTTTTAACGGTGTCGAAATGTCGGATGGAAATAATGGAAAAGATGTCCAGGGTTGAACAGGAGATCTTTCTCGAAGAGGTTTCCGATCATGAAGGGACGTCTGTGAAAAATGAATGGACGGGTCGAGGACTGATATCGTATCGACTCTTTTTTCCGGTTTGTCCTGACGACTGGATTCTTCGGAAAGAATGCTCAAAAGCCATAAATTGAATGCAATCATATGGCATTTTCAATTCTCCCGGTGAAACTTTTATCCCGGCGGGGAATCCTGTCCAGAGTTTGGGGAGATGAACCCATTGAAATCACTCCGAAAATTCCTTCTGTCTGTTCTGCTTTTATCCACGGCTATGATCATTCTGACTGTCGGGGAAGGGAGGGCAGGGGATCTTCCGACAGAGACACCGATCAAACATGTCATCGTGATCATCGGTGAAAATCGCTC
>JAKAYF010000016.1 GCA_021816465.1 Nitrospirota bacterium | reverse complement strand
TCCCTTGCCCGGGCCGGGTGTCAGGGCATCAGGGGCTTCTTGTGTTTATCCAATACGAATACCTGCATGAAACCTCCAAAAAACTTACGTTGCACTGGCCTTGCGGCCGTAACGCGCTTCTTTCGAAGCGTCTCCCCTCGGGAATGTCACGAACCGGCGTATTGTCCCGGACCGTTTCGTCCTTGCCCTCGCGGTTGTCTGCATCCGGGACTTCCAGAGCGGCGAACTGAGGAAGCATCCGTCGGTGGGTCTTGTACCTGTACGCAACGTAGCCGGTTGGTTACGGCTTTCCCTGGTCAACCTGAGCTTCAAATTCCTTTCAAGCTCCGCCGTTCACGGCGGGGTGGTTGATCTCGGTGTCATCCGGCCTTCTGTCCAGAAACGATCTGGACACGCAGAAAATCATCCCCTGTGATGGACAGGAGAATAGCGTGCTGGCCAGGCTTGGGAATCGATACCAGAAGCCGGCATTCTCCGGCCTTCAGGTATCCGCCGCCTTGACCCGGCTTGGCGCCGACAACCATTCCCGAAAGAACCCAATGGGACCTCAGGAGCATTGTTCCCAGCCGGTCATCTTCCACTCCGGAGTCTGCCGTCAGGTGAAGCCTGACATGGTCAAGGCGGACAAACAGGGCCGAGAGATCAGCCGCGACATGGCCATCGGCACGGATTGAAGGGGAAAGAAGGGAGAGGATGGCCGGCTGATCCTCCTTCCCGTAATCCCGGGAAATCTCCTTCGTAATATTCCAGGCACCGAAAAGGGCCTTTTGTTCAGGTGTCAGCTCCACTGCCTCCGAGCAGGCACCCAGCACCAAAAAAACAGCGAGAAAGAGAACCGTTACAATCCCGGGAAACGGATCTTTCCTCTTGCTTCTTTGCCCATCTGCTCCTTTGGAATAATTCAATCGACCCTCTTTTCAGATAAAATACACCCGTCATATCAACGCACCATTATATGAGGCAGATCCTGAAAGATCAAAATTTCTTAGTTCCCATCTGAACTCCTGTCCGCCTGGCCCATTCCCGGTCCACAGGCCAAAAGGGATCAAGCGGACGGTCTTTATTTCCGTCTCCGCCTTGAGGTATCCTCTTCCCATGCAGACTGGCAACCGCTTTCGCGCCACTCCCGCCCAGGAACAGATCCTTCTCCAATGGATCGCGGACACCAGCGGTTCATCGGAGAAAGCACTCCCTGGCTCCGGAATTTCCCTCCCAGATTCTCCGGAACGGAGCCTCATCGTCTTCGAGGATCTCAAGGTCAAAAACATGGCGAAGAGGCCGGCACTCAAAAAAGACGAGGCCCGACAGCATGTCACAAACGGGGCGACGGCAAAAGCCGGGCTAAACTGGGCCATTCTCTCTTCCATTTCAATGCCGGGCGTGTGTTCTGCTGCCCGTCGTTGGACAGGGAAACCGCCGTACCACTCCCGGGCGTTCTTTCTGCGTTCCAGAAAATGGCTGTAGAGCCAGCGGCACTTTTCCAACGGTTGATCCAGAAGAGTTGTCCTGCTTGCGCCCTGGATACAGCCGATACCTGAACCGGTTACGCCTGTTGTTGCTTTAGCGCAAGACACAAGACAGTGCAAGCATTCATCCCTCTTCTGGCAAAAGAGCCCAAAGAGGAGGGAATTCTGCGTTGAACATGTTAAAACTCTTCAATACTGGAGCATCTCTTGACATCCCCGACACTATCCGGAAAAAACCCTGTTCGCGTCCGATTTGCCCCAAGTCCAACGGGGGCGCTTCACCTTGGAGGCGCGCGAACCGCCCTTTTCAACTATCTGTTCGCCAGACACCACGGAGGAGAGTTCGTCCTGAGAGTTGAAGACACGGACAGGGAACGGTCAACCGAAGAGTCTGTCTCGGGGATCTTTGACGGAATGAACTGGCTGGGTCTTGAATGGGACTCCGGCCCCTTTTACCAGAGCCAGAGGATGGAGCGGTACCTTGAAGCGGCCCGGACACTCCTGTCGTCGGGCCACGCCTATCGCTGCGACTGTTCTCCCGATGATCTTGAGGCCCGGCGGAAAGAAGCGATGGCGGCAGGACTGCCCCCCAGATATGACGGTCGCTGCAGAAACCGGAACGTTCCGGCGGACAGGCCCCATGTCATCCGTTTTCACAACACCAGAAAAGGGGATGTCGTCGTATCAGACCTCATCCGGGGCAACGTCACCTTCGATGCAGAGGTTCTCGATGATCTGGTTCTTGTAAGGTCGGACCGGACCCCGACATACAACTTTGCCGTTGTCATCGATGATGCGGACATGAATATCTCCCACGTGATCAGGGGAGATGACCATATCAACAACACCCCTCGCCAGATCCTCCTCTTCGAGGCACTGGGCGTCAGTCTGCCGGCCTTTGCCCATATCCCGATGATCCATGGAACGGACCGGACCAAACTGTCGAAACGCCATGGGGCCACTTCGGTCACCGCCTACCGGGACATGGGGTACCTTCCGGATGCGATGGTCAACTATATCGTCCGTCTCGGATGGTCGCACAAGGATCAGGAAATTTTCAGCCGGGCCGAATTGATCGAATTTTTTGACCTCGATCATGTCGGCTCCTCTCCATCCATTTTCAATCCGGAAAAACTCCTGTGGCTCAACGCCCATTATATGAAAACCTCCCGGGGAACGGATCTTCTGCCACAGCTTCTTCCCTTCCTCCCCGAAGAAAAGGATCCCCTTTATCCCGGAAGCAAGGACTCGGGACCTGGGGCAGAACACCTCATCCGGGCCATCGATGAGTGGAAGGGGCGGACCCGGACCCTCCTGGAGCTCGGAGAGAGTCTTCAGCCCTTTCTCGATCGGCATTTTGCCTACAGCCCAGAACTTGCCAAAAAGGGTTTTACCGCCGAGAATATTCCTGTTCTGAGGGAGGTTTACCGCAGGCTCGAAGCGGTCGAGCTCTGGGACCACGACCATCTCTCCGAGGCGTTGAAGTCTCTTGTCCAGGAACTTTCCCTGAAACTTGGCCAGGTCGCCTCTCCCTTGAGAGGAGCCCTGACCGGACAGACGGTCAGCCCCGGGATCCATGAGGTCATGATCCTCCTCGGAAAACAGGAGTCCCTGTCGCGGATCAACAGGGCCATCGAACACCTTGGAGAAACGTCATGACCCAGCACGAGCAGAAACAACTCCCTGAAAACCCGCTGCCATACGATCCGCACAAGAACTTTGTCCAGAGGCTTCGGAGATTTCTTCTTCGTCTTGATGACTACGTCCACCTCATGGTGGCCCTTTTTCTGATGGCGGGGGCGGTCGTTGTCCTGCTTCATTCGGCATTCAGCCTGACATCCCTTTCGATCGATTCCGTCCTGAACCTGATCAACGACATGCTGTTTGTGATCATCATCCTGGAGCTTCTCTGGATTATGCTGAGCTATCTTGGCAGAAGGCGATTTCCGATTGCCTCCTTCATCCTGATCGGGATTATCTCGACGATCAGGAGAATCCTGCTCATCGAAGCCCAGGCCTCTTTCAACAGTGAAAAAAGCAACACATTCTTTTCCCCGCAAACCGTCGACCTTCTCCTTTATGTCGCAATTGTGGTCATTCTTGTTGTCGCCTACTATCTCCTCGTCCGCATTTCCGTCATGAACGAGGCGGAGACAAGGCTCAGAGACTAATCAGCAAACACAATCCCCGCAGGAATCCATTGAAACCAGAAAGCCTGTCCCCCTGGAAGAAGCTGCTCCTTCTGGGGGGTTCCATCTCCCTAGCGACCCTGATCCTGCTCCTTCTCTCCCCCCTCCCTTCCATCTATCGCTTTGCCGAAGGATTTATCCACAACAACCCCGCCCAGATCTCGGATTTTGTCAGCTATCCCGCGTTAAGGAAAAATCTGAAAAAACAGTTTTCCGCTTATGAAAGACGAAGGAGCCAGACCGACAGGTCATCTTTCGGATTTCTGTTCCACCCTCTCAGGGGAGCGATCACGTCTGCCGTCATCGACCGCATCGTCAACCCTTCCCTTCCAGGGCGGATCCTGGGGCCCCAAAGACACTCAACAAGATCTTCCCATTCCTCCGCATCCAGCCCCTCCCCCGTTCGCTATGCCGGATTTTCCTTCAAGGGGCAGGACCAGGTTTGTGTCAGTCTCCGGCTGCGCCTTGCCGATCCCTCCATGAATGGCCAGGTCCTGGGTCTCGTTTTTTCGAGAAGAACCCTTTTCAAATGGGTCCTGACCAATACCACGCTGTCGGACTCCATGATCCATGCCATTCTGAAAAAAGCGCAGAATTGACAACTTTTTTGATCTTCGGCCGGATTCTTTTGAAGAGCTCCCCTGACCTGTGTTAGATTAGAGACTTAGTTTATAAAATCTGATCTTTGCCATTGGTATCGATTTCATCAATGGTCGTTCCGTTCACACTAACCAGGAGCCAACATGTATTATTGCGCCGTTCGTTTCGAGGACGAGACATATGAAGTCACCATCATCAACGAAGGTGAGTCCATTATTTTGCATACCAAATCACACCCTTCTTCCGGGGATATCGAACGAATCCTGGGCAATCGACCAAAATCCCGCATTCTGGTCGAAAAGATCCTTCCGGACTCAAAAGCAATCGACCACTTGTCAACGTTCCTGTCCGATACCCACCATGAAACACTTTTCCTGACCAGGAGCGAACTCAAGGAAATTTTCCAGCGCCATCAGGAAGTTGTTCCCCACATCAACGATACCCACCAAATGGCCCGTCTTGCCCTCTACCACTGGAAATCCGAACAAGCTCCGGAAGAAACTTCCGGCGGTTTTCTCCATGAACTCGCAACGGGTCTTGACGAAAACGAAGAGTAATACCTCCAGAATTTTCCTGCCGGCTTCATCTGATGAAGCCGGGATTTATCCTTTCCGGCGACAATCCCGCTCTTCTTCCGGACAGCTCCTTGCTTCTTTTCCCGTTTACAGATACTCTTCATTCAGCGTTGATTCATAATTATAAAATATGAGTCAGCTTTTATAAAAAAAATTTTCATTATGGTGGTGCAATAATGATTCAGGAATTCAAGACCTTCATCATGCGGGGAAACGTCCTCGACATGGCCGTCGGAATCGTGATGGGAAGCGCCTTCATGGCGATCATCCAATCCCTCGTCAACGATGTCATCATGCCCCCCATCGGTTATCTTCTCGGTAACGTCAATTTTTCAAATCTCTATCTCCTCATCAAGGAGGGATCGACTCCAGGGCCATACGGATCCCTCGCCCTCGCCAAAAAAGCCGGCGCAGTGACAATCAATTATGGCATTTTCATCAATTCAGTCATCAGTTTTCTGATCATCGCCACGTCTGTCTTCTTCATGGTCAGGGCGGTCAACCGGCTGAAGGCGGCGGCACTCAGACCAGCGGCTGTGACCGTTGAGGCTACCACCAGGGAATGTCCTTATTGCTTCTCCACGATTTCGATCAAGGCAACGAAATGTCCCAACTGTACATCCAGCTTGAATGGCGAGAACCATTGACCCAGTCTTTCCGCCACCAGGCAACATTCTTCTTTTAACTCTTGAGAAGCAACGATCGATCAAGCGACAGGAGGCATGATGAAACGACTAGAAAAACAGGCTCTTGCCGGAATTGCTCTGGCAAGTTTTGCTTTGTTTGGAGGATGTGTTTCCATTGAATCGGGAACCATCTCGGAAAGTCACACCGCCTCGACCGGAACAGTTGTCCACGCAACAACCAGCCAGGACGGTTTTTTAGAGATCTTCGGAACGAACAAAGATACCTCGCAGGCTAACAAGGCATTGGCCTCACAGTGTACGGGAAGCCGGCTGACCGATGTCGTTGATCAGGTCTCCAAACGGGATGTTCTGCTTCTGGTCCAGATTTATACCATCAGAGCCCAGGGCGTTTGTCTTCCTGCCCCGGCGCCTGTTCTTCCCACACCTGTCAAAACTCCAGCGCCACCGGTTGTTCACCAGCTTGTTCATGCAAAGAAAACCAAAAGGGGACTTGTTTTTACTCTCGGATCCGTCCTTTTTGCCACAGACAAGGACAACCTGAATGGCAATGCCCGCAACAGCGTCCATGAACTATCCTCCTATCTCCAGGACCATCCCTCGAGAAATATCAGGATAGAGGGATACACCGACAGTACCGGAAGCAATAAATACAATCAGGCTCTTTCGGTCCGCAGAGCTCTTGCAGTGAAAGCCGCGCTCGTCAAGGAAGGGGTTCGAAAGGAAAGGATCCAGACCAAAGGGTACGGTCCACACTTCCCGGTCGCAACCAACAAGACCGCTGACGGCCGCCAGCTCAACCGTCGCGTCGAAGTTGTTATTTCTGACAAGAATGGCCATTTTCTCAAAAACCGATAACCACTCATAACATTGGAGGCTTGCATGAATAACAAATCTTTCCTGGCAATAACCACAGCCCTTGCTCTTTCCGCTTTTGGCGGCTGCACCTGGATTAACTCAGGAAGCATCTCCGAAAGCAACAAGGCATCTGCAGGCACACCTATTTACGCAACGGTGACTGGCGATTATGGCCTTTTCCATATCACCTCTCCCAAAAACCTGACCCAAAAGGCCAACGAAGCGCTTCTTTCCCAGTGCCAGAGCGGGACCATGACCGACGTACAGACCCAGCTGAATGTCAGGGATTTCTTCCTGCTCGTCCAGGTCTACAAGATGGAGGCTTCCGCCGTTTGCAAGTAATGCGTTCCAATTCGAACAGGGGATTTTGGGTTCGCCCAAAATCCCCTGTTTTGTTTTGACCCAAAAATTTGACCCAAAAAAAGGGCAACGACCTCAGTCATTGCCCTTTAAAATGGTTCCGGGGATAAAATCCAAAACGGAATCAGGCCAAGTCTTCTTCCTGCATGACGTCCGGCTCACCCTCCAGATTTTCCGAATCACCAAATATTTTCTTGGAATAATAATCGGCCCAATCCAGATACATCTTCCCGCTATCGCGTATAGCAACAAAGGAAACCATCTTTGCCCGCAAATCATCGGGAGATGTTCCGGACTTTTCAAGATTGCGAATCTGGGCATCGAGCAGAAACATGAACTCGTCCATTGCATCGCTCACCCGGTCGAGTGCTTTTTTCATCTCACTCATCTTGCATCCCCTTTATGATTTCCTTGAATCAGCGGGGAACCTATCGATCCTGCATGGTAATGGCTTTGTGCTTTGCTGCATCGCAAACCACAACACATAACTCGCATCCCTTGCAACGGGATTCCACCACGAAAGCAACCTTTTTCTCATCATTCATCATGATGCAATTCGCTTCGGGACAATACATGATGCAAAGTCTGCATCCTTTGTTGGCAACACACGCTTCTTCATTGATTTCTGCTACATAATACATTGATTTTTCCCGCCTTTGGTTAAGCCATCATCAGGGGCGTATAGTTGGCATTTTTTGCAAACTCAATCGCCCGGTCAAATCCCTGGCGAATCGTGTCAAGATTTTTCTGAAGAAGCATCTCTTTTTTGGCAAATTTTTTCTTGATGGCTTCATCAAGAGTTGCCGTTCCTCCGGATGCCACATATTTTTTGCCGAAACGATCCTGGAGCGCCAGATCAAGAGCGTTCATGGAGACAACATTCGTCAACCCGACAAGGCTTCCGATCATTGCCATATTCGTTGCCAGTTCGGTCCCGGCAATGTCATGGGCGATCTTTGTGGCTGGAACATAGAAAACAAGTGCATTGAGCTTGGCCAGACCTTCTTTTTCCGCATCGCTCAAAAGATCGATATCATCATTGATAATAACAATCCCGTTTTTCTTTAGCCCGGAAAAAAATGGCATGGTATAGGATTTTCCCATTGTGATCACCTGGGGATGAAACACCATGACCACATCCGGAAAAACCAGCTCTCCACGGTCATAAATCTTTTCTGGTCCGATACGGGCATAGGCTTCAGCCGGTGCCATTCGTTTTTCAGCACCAAAAAACGGGTTGCTGATGGCGAAGAGGTTTTCTTTGGAAGCGGCCATTGCGAGGATATGGGCCGAGGTCACGACACCCTGGCCACCCAATCCAGACATACGGACATTGATTCTGGTTTTCATGTTCTCTCCTTAAGAAGGCGGATTAATCAGTTGTTTGCAGAGGCTGCCAACTTGTCCGCTTTTTTCTTCGCATTCATATCATCGATAAAGGCTTGTGCCTCAGGGGTGATGAATTCACGGAACTTGAAACGCTCACCGGCTGATTCGGAATCTCTCATCTCCTGCAGACCTTCCATGCTCTGTTTTCCGATTTCCAGAATACAGGGGGTATAGATCTGGAGATAGGTCGGTCCGATTTCCCGGGCAATGAGAACAGCCTGCTTGACAACCCTCTCGACAAGACTTGGTTTGCTGGTCGTCAAAACTGCAACATAGGCACAGCCGGATTCCCTGGCAATTTCCGGAAGCCTGACTTTTTCGAACTTCTTTCCCTGGGGAGCCATCTTTGCAACAAATCCCTTTTGCATCAAGCCGGACTCCTGACCTCCGGTGTTGGCATAGAGCTCGTTGTCAAAACAGATGGTGGTGAACTTTTCCTGACGAAACCAGGACTGGAGAGTCATATCAAGACCGATATCGACAGTCGCGCCATCACCGGCAAGAACAATGACGTCCTTCGTCTGATTGGGGAAACGGTATGCCAGCGCTCTTTTGAGTCCGGTGGCAATGGCATTCTGGTTTCCAAACAGTGAATGGATATTCTGGACGGCAACCATCGGGAACACCAGACTTGTACATCCGGTAGAACCGACCATGACCGTATCTTCAGGAGCAGGGATCGACGCCATGATATGTCTGAATGCAATTGATTCAGGACACCCGGCACAAAGCGAATGCTCCGCAATCAATTCCGTGGACGAGCCCACATCCTTCCACCCGCGATCAGTTTTTCCGTATGTGGCATGATCGACGAGATCCCGGTAATCCTGGGGAATAATGTCCCAGAATTCAGGATTGATGACAATTTTTTCTTTGCTCATTGAAAACCTCCTCAGTAACTATATTTTAAAATCGTTGGTTCCCGCTTTTCGTTATTTTTTGTTCATTCTTGCAATCGTTCTTTCAACTTCCTCAACGATCACCTCTGGAGGCATGGTCATGCCGCCGGCGACGTGAGGACCTGCGATGACCCTTTCATTTCTTTCGACAACTGAGGCGATTTCCCTTGCCATCCAGCCGGCGACATTGAATTCGGGGACAAAAATATACTTGGCATTTTTTGTCGCTTCCCGAATCTCTTCTTTTGGAAAAGGTCTGATGGTCTTGATCTTGACCAGGCCAACCTTGACCCCCTTATCCCGGAACAATCTGATCGCTTCCCTCGACTGGGAGACGGCTGTTCCTGAAGAAACAAGAAGAATCTCGGCATCAGGATTCTCAACCTCGATCAATCCATTGAGAAGCTTTCTGGTCATCTTTCTGGATCTTTCCATTGCTGCCTTGACTTCAAGCTGCCAGCTGGCATGGGTCATGTAAGAAATATAGTTCGACTTCATGATGAATGGATCCCTCATATGACGGATCGGAGCGGTTTCCATGTCCATCACCGGGGTCGGGTTTGCATAGGGGTTGTAATGGGGAAGAGCCATATCTTCAGGGGTCATGCTGACAACGTCCTTCGTATGGGTCACAAAAAAACCGTCACAAATGACACCGATCGGAAGATGGACTTCCGGAAGTTCCGCAACGATGTAGCCCTTCATCATGAAATCGAAAAGATCCTGGGCATCCTCTGCGTGCCAGAGAAGCATTCCTGTCTCAAGCATGAAAGCAATTTCGAGGGTATCCGGCTGAATGGTCAGAGGAGAGTTGACTCCACGGACTGTAAAAACAACCTGGATGGGGAGTCTGGCACCGGCCCACATCGGGAAATTCTCAAACGCCCGAAGGGTTCCTGGTCCCGCAGTTGTTGTGAAGACCCTGGCTCCGCCAAAGGCGGCTCCGGCACATTGTCCCATAACAGCAAACTCGGACTCGCCTCTCATGTAATCGCCAACATATCCGTCGGCATAAAGCTCTCCAACAAGAGAGGAGGCTTCGCTCTGGGGCGTAATGGGATAAGCAACGGAGAAGTCAACGCTGCTTCTCTTGACAGCTTCCTTGATCACTTCGGACCCGGTCAGAAAGGCCTGCGTCCTTGGAGCATTGAAAAAAATCTCTTCAGGAGCGGTTATCATCTGGCCTTTTTTGTTGGCTGTCCCTATATGAGGGGTATTGGGGTTTTCATGGGTTCCCATGGCGTTCTCCTTAAAAGTTGGATTGCATCTGTCAGAAATGCCATCGCCATTTTGGCATCATTCGTCAATTCATCTTGCGGCAAGAACGGAATGCTTCTTCATCGCATGGCGCTTGTAACGATCTGGTCACGAACAGAAAACATGCCAGACATCGTAAAAATAAAATGTTCCGACACTCAGTTCACTTGAGGCCAATAAAACGGCCATATCTGGGACTGACTCCATCTTGATTCTTCATGGTTTCATGAAATAAAGAATGTCCAGAGTGTAAAGTTCCCTTGTATCCATCGGATCACTCTGGTCTATCCGATGATCCCGTTTACTGTTCCGACAACCGTTCCATCCTGTTATCTGGAGGGTTACCCTACAGTCAGCCTTGAGAGACTTGAGACATACTCTGTCTCGTCAAAAGTCTGCGCCCTTCTTGTTGCCCGAAAGGCGATATCGGCAAAAACGGAAATAATGGCATGAAGTGCATCATGGTCTGACAATCCCTGTTCAACCAGGCGGAGAAAAGCCATCTTGACCTCGGGAGGATACTCTTTCTCGATCTGGTTCTGGACCTGGAGATGGAACATCAAGTGGACAAAGGGATTGACAATAACCCCATCGACCTCCTGGGGAGATGCAGATCCCTCACCAAGCTCCCAGAACGGATCCAGTTCGGGATGGAGATCCATCAATTCGGCGATGCTCTGATCCTCGCCTTCAAGCGGTCCTGTTTTTTTCCTTTGGGCAATGGATGAAAATCTCCACTGGTTTTCCCGATCAAAGAGGTTCATTTCAGGGTGTCTCCGTTGTGTGCAGCCTTCGACCTCTTGACCCCGACCCGTAAACCATGAAGACTTTTTTCCCCTGACGCAAATGGTAGGACTCCCAGGCTGGATTCACTCCGTTTAGAAATGCCTTGAAATCTTCCCCTGTTGCCTTGAAATAGTCAGGATACGTCAAACCTGCCTCATAGACGTCAACGAGAAGGCAGTCGGTTGTAAAACCATCTCCCTCAAGAACAATCCCTTTCAGAATTTCCCTGATTTTTTCCGGATCACTGATTTCAACCGCTTCCACGTTCAAACTCCACTATTAAAAATAACCGGAAAGAAAGGCTGCCCCCGCCAAGGCAAGGAACAGCCTCTCCCAGATTTTTCGCTTCTGTTACTTGGCAACCTTTTCCAGGACAACAGTTTCCGGCAGTTCTTTCCACTTCGCCGGATTGAATCCCGCCTTGCTCATCTCGAACGGATTCTCAAGATCGCTGATCATGATCATCTTGATCGCATGATGCTTTGCCATCGTATCGCATATGCTCACGCAGATCTCGCAAGCCTTGCAACGGTCAACAGCGACAAAAGCCGTCTTCTTGTCATTGTCATAGAGAATCGTATTGGTTTCTGGACAGAACTGCGTACAAAGCTTGCAGGCTGTCTCCGAACAGATTGAAGTATCAACATGGGCAACAAGATACATCTTGAGTCACCTCTCCCGCTAGAATTTGATTAAACCTGAACCTTTTCTTTCACCTTTGCCCAGCCATGTTCGACTGCAAAATTATAAGCGGCAACAATGACTTCCATGTTCTTCTTCAACAGTTGTTCTTTCTTTGCGAACTTTCGCTCAATAACGTTGTCCAGGGCCGCTGTTCCACCGGACACAACAAATCCCTTTCCAAGGAATCGCTCCTTGACCGACTGCTCAAGGGACGGAAGGTCCGGGATGCCCATAATAGCGCTTACCGCTCCGACCATTGCCATATTTGTGGCCAGGTCCGTATCGGCGATCTCTCTTGAGAGCTGGGTGGCCGGAAGGTAATAAACCTTGGCATTCCGCTCCATCAACTCCCTTTCCTCATCAGCAACGAGATGGATCGGAGTTTCGGAGTTGATCAGCACCACTCCGTTAGGTTTCAAGCCGGAGTAGAAAGGCATGGTATAGGACTTGCCATGGGTAATGACCTGAGGATGGAAGATCATGATCAAGTTCGGGTAAATGATCTCCCCGATCTCATAGATTTTCCCGTTTGCAATTCTGACATAGCTTTCAACCGGAGCCAGGCGTTTTTCTGAACCGAAAAACGGCACGAGCGTACTTTCGCCACCCATGATCACCATTCCATTACTGAGAATGTGGGAAGCGGTGACAACTCCCTGACCGCCGATACCGGCCATTCTGATGTTATAGCGTTCCTTGTTCATGAAACCTCCTTTACCTGACTTGAAAAGGCCATTTATGCTTCAGTCGATTTGGTTGCCTTGGCTTTCTTTGGTTCGATTGATTCAAGGAATGCCTTGGCTTCATCAGAAATGAATTCCTGGAACCCATATCGCTCTGCTTCAAGGCTCTTGGCATCATCAATCACTTTTGGTGTCGGAATGGCATATTCAATGTTGCAGGAGGTATAGGCCTGAATAAAGGTTGGCCCAATTTCTCTGGCAATCAGAACAGCTTTCCTGACAACAGATGCAACTCTTGTTGGATTGGTCACGGTCATCCGGACAATGTAGGGGACATTGGCGGTCTTGGCTAGGCCAAGCATGTCCATTTTTTCGTACTTCTTGCCCTTGGGGGCCATTTTGAGGATTGCACCGCGTTGGGTCATTCCGGATTCCTGTCCTCCGGTGTTACCGTAAACTTCATTGTCGAGCATGATCGTGGTGAATTTTTCCTTCCGGAACCATGAATGCAACACGGTCGAAAAACCGATGTCGGCCAATCCACCGTCACCTGCCATGACGACAACATCCTTCGGCTGCTCAGGAAAACGCATTTCCAATCCGCGCTTCAGACCGGAAGCCACAGCATTTGTATCTCCGTAGTTACCGTAGATAAAAGGGATCGATGTTTGGGACAGAGCCAGTCTACCGCATCCTGCGGTTCCAACCAGAATGGTATGCTCCGGGTTTGGAAGACCGATCATTGTCAGACGGATGAAGAGAGTCATCGCACACCCTGCACACATCGGATGTTCCTCAATGATTTCCTTGAATGTTCCCATTTCGGAAACCTTCTTTTGTTTTCCATAAGGGCCACGCTCGACCAGATCCCTGTACTCCTTGGTCATATATTTTTCGAGGGCTGGCGAGATCTTAAGATTATCCATGCTCATTAGGTGTTCCTCCAGAGTGACCTGTTAAAAAAACTTTATCCATATTAAAGAAATATCAGTCGTTCGTTGCACTTCCATAAAACCTTTGCCCGGCGGAACCAGGTGGCTCGATCACACGGGCAAGGGCGCTCTTCCGGGCAGGTGCCCGGCGGACATTAGAAGATGAATTTCTTGTCCGGGAAAATATACTGAAGGATCATTTCCGTCGGAAGGGAAATTCCGCCGAAAACACGGGGGCCAGGAATAATTTCCGCCTTTGAGTGTCCATAAAGGGCAGCGGCGACATCCCTGTAGAGCCATCCTACGCAATTAAACTCCGGCACGATGATTCTTTTTGCATTTTTGCAGGCCTCTCTGAGTTCCTTTGTCGGGAACGGTCTCAAGGAGCGGACCTTGATCAGGCCAATGCGCTCGCCCAGATCTTCCTCTGCCTGCCGAACGGCTTCCCTGGACTGGGAAACCGCACTTCCGGAGGCGATCACGATCGTATCGGCATCCGGGTTCACAATCTCCACAAGACCGCCCATATACATGTCGATATATTTTCTGGAGCGCTCGACCGCTGCCCAGACTTCCTGCTGCCAGGAGGCATGAACATGGTAGCTGATGAAGTTTGACTTCTGGATCGGCGCATCCCTCGAAAGACGGGCTGGCGGATTTTCATTGTCCATCACCGGAACGGCTTCATGATAGGGATCCCTTGGCGGAAGCTTGATATCCTTCGATGGCATCATGACGTACCCGCGGGCATGGGTCACGAAGAATCCGTCCACGGCCACGGCCACCGGAAGGGTCACTTCGGGACGTTCGGAGATAATGAAGGCCTTCAGTGTGTAGTCAAAGAAATCCTGCTGATTTTCTGCGTGAAACACGATGTTTCCCGTGTTGATGAGGTAGGCCAGTTCGGCGTTGTCCGGCTGAATTGAAAGAGGAGCGTTGATAACCCTGCACATGATCAGAAGAACGATCGGCATCCTGCCTCCGGGCCAGGAAGCGACAACTTCCATGCCACGCATGAGGCCTGGTCCTGCCGTCGCCGTCAGCGAACGGGCCCCTGCCCTGGAAGAACCTGCGATCGCGGACATCACACCGATCTCTTCTTCTCCACGGTAGTATTCCTTGACGTATCCCTCAGCCCAGAGAGCACCTACCTGCTGCATCGTCTCGCTCTGGGGAGTGATCGGGTACGAAATGGCCACATCCACGTTTGCGCGACGGATTGCTTCCTTGGCGGCCTCGGAACCGGTAATGAACGCCCGTTCCCGCGGTGCCTCAAAGAACATATATTCGGGGGTAACAACTTTCTGCCCGGCGGCCTCGGACGTTTCAGAATCCTTGACTACCCCAGCTCCGGCAGACGTCGATTTAACCTCTACCCCAGCACCTTCTGACATGAGACATCTCCTTCATCAGCGCCCAGGACCTTCAGGTCCGAACGAGATCATTGATTATTTGAGCCGGTCTGTGCGACACGACCTTTTAACCTGGCCTACTTGACCAGATCCTACCGAATTACAAAAAACGCATGCATGTTGACTGGACAATCCTGAAGAACATCCGGAAAAGGCCGGCGAAAGATGAGAAGACCCTTACACCAATGCCG
Source organism: Nitrospirota bacterium (assembly GCA_021816465.1). Classification (GTDB taxonomy): domain Bacteria; phylum Nitrospirota; class Leptospirillia; order Leptospirillales; family Leptospirillaceae; genus Leptospirillum. Next base: position 18,326 of record JAKAYF010000016.1, on the reverse strand, counting down.
AAACAGCTCGGAGCAGCTCAAAGCTTGATCCGCAAATCCGGACAGAATAAATCCAAGAGACAAAAGTAGCGTCCAGTCCATGAATATAAAGGACCGATAACGCTTCAACCCTTGCCAGGGCGATATGGTTGATTCTCCTGATATCCAATGAATCTTATGGAGTTTGACACTATCACGGTCCGGGATTCCAAGTCAATTCAGGGTTCAGGAACTTCCGCGCGCCTCTTCTCCAAGAATGCTTTTCAGAACATTATACGCTTCAATCACTTTTCTCATCTCCGCCTCTGAACTTCGGTCTCCATCACGAACATCGGGATGGAGACTCTTCACCAGATTCCGGAAACGATGGCGGATTTCGACCAGTGTTGCCGTTGCCTCGACACCCAGGACCATGCATGCCTCGGAGTGGCTGAGCCCCGAACCGGATCCGGACGAGCCTCCCGCATCCTCACCTCCCGATCCGGTCGCGTGACCAAAGAATCGGCTCCAGGCAATCCTCGATCTGGCTTTTCTCGGCCGATTCCACAACACACAGTCCACATCCTCAAAGCGCTCCTCCAGAAATCCCGCCCTTCTCTGGATCTGCAGAAGGGCTCCCCAGGAGTTTACATCGTCAAGCTCCCTCAAAAGACAGCTGAACAGCCGCAGGAGTTCGGAGTATCGCTCGTCAAACAGTATATAGGACTCGGGCTGGACCAGAAACATGCGTTCGAGGGCATACTCCATCCCCTTTCGACTTTCAGAGACCATCTCCTCAAGTCGCCGCCTGAGCGCTGCACGTTCCCGATAATAATCCTTCACCCGTCCCTCCGGTTAATCAGAAATTTTCCAGGGACTTCATCTCGTCTTCAAGCTCAGAGAGCCTCTCCCTCAGATCGTCTCCCTCGGCCTGCGAAAGCCATCCGGAATTCACTCCCTCATCAAGGGCCTCGACCACTTTTTCCCACAAACCGCTGTCCACACTGGTTCCCTCTTCAAATGCCGTTCTGAGCTTATTGATGGTTTCGCTGATCGCCTGATGACTTTTCATGCACTACCTCCATCTGATTGTTTCGCTCTCCGGTCCCCCGGACATCAAAAACAGATTTGTGAAATATATCCCCCAAAACAAGCCGAAGCAAACAGGATGCACAGGTCGGGAGAAACGTCCCGCCATATTATTGTAACGCAGAAATCGGCAAAGGTTAAGGGAGAGCGATTCCGTTCATCCCAAAAAGACCGCAGGGCGTCCGGGAAGCCGGAGGAAGCAAGAAGCAGTGGGGCGGTTCTTGCTGATTCCGGATTTTCCTCTGGACCAGGTCTTTGTGGACGGTGGAGGTGATGCTTCCGGATCCGAGACGTTCCCGGAGAGCGGCCGGAAAAGAATAGGGACGGCCGCTGATTTCTCCCCTTAATGCGGTCAACCCGCTCACGGACCTTCCATTGATGCCCAAAAAGCTTTAAGGAATGAACCCATCAAGGATTTTCCGGACCGGAATCTTTCCAATCTTCCGGTGTTCCATTATAATAGCGGACCATATATCCGGATTTTTCCGATCAACATTCACAGCAGGAGGTTCATTGACGCGCTCAGAAGAATTGTACCGACGGGCAAAAACGATTTTCCCCGGAGGAGTCAGCAGTCCTGTCAGGGCGTTTGGGGCTGTCGGCGGAGTCCCCCCATTCATCAGGACCGCCAAGGGATGTCTTCTGACAGACGTCGATGGAAATGAATACATAGACTATGTCCTCTCATACGGCCCCCATATTCTGGGTCACGGAGATCCCGATGTCCTCGAGCGTCTTCATGCGGCCATCGACCGCGGAATCAGTTTTGGCGCCCCTTCCGAAGAGGAGCTCCAGCTCGGGGAGATCATCGTTTCAGCCCTTCCTTCCGTTGACCGCCTGAGATTCGTCAATTCCGGAACCGAAGCCACCATGAGCGCAATCCGACTGGCAAGAGGATACACCGGCCGCTCCAGAGTCCTGAAATTCGAGGGCGCCTACCATGGTCACGCCGACTCCCTTCTCGTCAAGGCCGGTTCAGGTGGCGCCACCTTCGGCGTCCCATCGTCCGCCGGAGTTCCCCCTGAAATAGCCCGGGAAACACTGACCCTTCCCTATAACGACACAGAGGCGCTCAAAACTCTTTTTTCCTCGGAAGGAGAAAAGATTGCCTGTGCCATTATTGAACCCGTCAGCGGCAACATGGGAGTTGTCCTTCCGGACGAGGAGTTCCTCAGGGAACTCCGACGCCTTACAGAACAATACGGGGCACTTCTGATCGCCGATGAAATCATGACCGGATTCCGCCAAACGTACGGAGGCGCGCAAATCCTTTTCTCCATGGAACCCGACATCACAACCCTGGGCAAGATTATAGGCGGCGGTCTTCCGGTCGGTGCATACGGAGCCTCTGCCAAAATCATGTCCAGGATTTCCCCCGAAGGACCGGTTTACCAGGCGGGCACACTTTCCGGAAACTCCGCATCCATGGCCGCCGGTCTGGCAACGATCCAGAAACTCAAGACCCCGGCCCTTTATTCCCAGCTTGAAGAGCAGGGCAGAAAACTTTCCCAGGGGCTCAAGGAAATCATAGGACGCCTCTCCCTTCCGGCTACGGTCAATCGAATGGGGTCAATGATGACACTCTTTTTTACCCCGGATCCCGTTGTCGACTGGACATCCGCAGCCCGATCGGATACAGCCCTGTTTCAGGTGTTCTTCCACGAATCCCTGAAACAGGGGATTTACCTTCCCCCCTCCCAGTTCGAAGCCTTCTTCCTCTCCACCTGTCACGACGATGAGGTCATCCGCACCTCCATCGAAAAAATGTCCAGAGCCCTGATCGCCTGCCGCAACTGGATTGACCAGGGCCGGCCGGAATACAACCCCTATGAGGAGAAACACTCTTGAGCCACCCACTCGACGAAGCCCGCATTTCAAAGATGAAGACGATTTTCCAGGAAAGCCTTTCCGTCAAGGAGGCGTTCATGAAAGACTCTCTCCCCCAGCTCGCAAAGGTCGTTGACATGATCGTCTCCTGTTACCGGCAGGGTGGAAAGATCCTGATCTTTGGCAACGGAGGAAGCTCTTCGGATGCCTGCCATATCGCAGGAGAGCTTGTCAGCCGTTTCTACAAGGACAGAAAAGGTCTTCCCGCCATTGCACTCGGAACAAACATGGCCACACTCACAAGCATCTCCAATGACTATTCCTACGAAGACATCTTTTCGAGAGAGGTCGAGGCACATGGCCAAAAAGGGGATATCGCCATTGGAATCAGCACAAGCGGAAATTCCAGAAATGTTCTGAAGGCAATGAACAAAGCCCGCGAGATGGGGCTCAGGACCATTGCCCTCACCGGGGGAACCGGCGGGAAACTCAAGGACAGCGCCGATCTGGCGATTGTCGTCCCGTCGAAGATGACTCCCCGCATTCAGGAAACACACATTACCCTTGGCCACGCCGTCTGCGAACTGGTGGAGGAAGAGCTCTTTGCCTGATCCGGAAAGAAGAAGACCTGCTCCCTGGTCTTCGGAAACAAAAATCCACACCCTCGACACGCTCCTTCCGGTCCTTGAAAAACAGCGTCAGGCGGGCCACACCGTTGTCTTTACCAACGGATGTTTTGACCTTCTCCATGCCGGACATATTGAAGTCCTCGAAAAAGCCAGGAGTCTGGGAGATTTTCTTGTTGTTGCCATGAACACGGACGCCTCCGTCTCCCGGATCAAGGGCCCCCTTCGTCCCATCGTTCCGGAAAACAGAAGGACACGCGTCATGGCGGCTCTCGGAGCGGTCGATGCCGTCATCCTGTTCGATGAACCGACACCACTTGAGCTGATCATGGCGACCAAACCCGATGTTCTTGTCAAAGGAGGAGACTGGGACGTTTCAAGCATTGTCGGAGCGCCGTTTGTCCTTGAACGCGGCGGAGAAGTTCTCTCGATCCCACTCGTTCCGGACTCCTCAACCACAGGTCTTGTGGAGATGATCATCAAAAAATATGGACACTGCCCATAGAAATGGCCTTTCCTTGAAAACGATTTTTCCCAATCTGGGCTCCCGCATCAAGAACTTTTTCCCTCCAGCCTTCTCCCCGGGAAAAGAGGTTTCACTCTCCGGTATTCCCATCGAGGCATCCTTTCTTCTTCCAGGGCTGATCCTTCCCCTGGTGCCCGGAAGAACGCTCTGGATAATGGCAGCCAATATGGACCGGGCGAGAATCCTCTACAACGACATCAACAGCTTCAACGCCCTTTTTCCGGATGCTCCGGAGGGTCTCCTCCTCCCTGAAGAAGAGATTCTTCCCTTTGAGGAGGAGAGCCCGCCCGATCTTTTGAGAGCGGAGAGGATCTCGGTCCTGTCCGAGCTCTCGAAAAGAGCGGTCCCTTTCGTTGTCTCGACCTTTCCCGCCATTGCCAGGAAAACGCTTCCGAAAAGACTTTTGTCAGGAGGGCTTTCCGAAATCACCCAGGGTTCTTATGTCGATCGCGAAGAGCTCATCAAAACCCTCGTGGCCCTTGGTTTTTTCAGAGTTCCCCAGGTCACCGCCCCCGGAGAATTTTCTGTCAGGGGCGCGATACTCGATCTGTACACCCCATCCCGACCCGAACCGGTCCGGCTCGAATTCACGGACGATGAGCTGACCTCCATGCGGGGATTTGACCCGAATACCCAGCGATCCATGGGATCTATCTCCAAACTGGATCTCGCTCCCAGCCATGAATGGCTTCAGCCCCTGGACCGGACACCCTTTTCTCCGGAACAGAGAGACTTTCTTTCAGCCCATCAGGCCACCCCGCTCTCACCGGGAATCGAGCGCGCCCTCGGAACATTCTATGAAGATATCACCAGCCCGATCGACTTCACTCCGGACCCAGTCCTCCTTATTGAAGACCCTCATGCCCTCGAGCTTCGGATCAACGACTGGAAAGACCGCGTCTTTGAGTCCTACGCCTCCGTTTCCATCGAGGACCGCAGGTTTATTCCTCCTCCGGAGACAGCCTTCATTCCCTTTGGGAAGGACGGAGAAAGCCCTTTTTCCTTTGGAGGAAACTATTCAAGAGTCGTCCTGTCTCCCTTCCGGGACGACCCGGATGCACCAGCACTCTTTTCTTCCCCGGAAAAGCTGATCAACAGGAATGAGTCATGGATTTTCAGGCTCAGGGAGCTTGCCTCCGAAATGAGGGTCATCACCTTTTTCGGCAGTCGCGGACAACGGGACCGTTTCCAGGAGATCCTCGAAAATCAGGGAATCCCCTATTCCCCGCTTTCGGAGCTCCAGGACAACACCTCCTCTCCGGGAGGAACCATCGAGACAATTCTCGGAGACATCGGAGAAGGAATCTTCATCGCTTCAGACAATACCCTGATGGTTTCCGATACCTTTCTCTTCCGGAAGAAGTACGACCGGACGCGGGAGACACGCTTCCGGACAGCCGCCGCGGCTTTTCGGAGAGACCAGATCCGGCTTGCCGAAGGTGAACCGGTCGTCCATCTCCAGCAGGGGATCGGTATCTATCGGGGACTTCGGGAAATTGAAGTGGGATCCATTCCCGGCGAATTTCTGATCGTCGAATACCGTGACGGGGACAAGCTTTATGTTCCGGTGGACCAGGTCGACCTTTTGAAACCCTGGAGGGGTCCGGAAGGCTCTACCCCGAAGCTTGACCGGCTTGGGGGCCATTCCTGGCAAAAAACGCGCTCCAGAGTCAGAAAGGAGATCGAAAAGATCTCCCAGGATCTGGTCGATCTCTATGCCAAGAGAAAGGCGCTTCCGGGGTTTCCCTTTTCCCGGGATTCAGTCATGGTCTCCGAGTTTGAAAACTCCTTTCCCCATGACCTGACGCCCGACCAGGAAGAGGCAATCCGGGATATCCGGGAGGACATGGAATCCCCCACCCCCATGGACCGGCTGATCCTTGGCGAAGTGGGTTTCGGAAAAACGGAAGTCGCCATGAGAGCGGCGTTCAAGGCTGTCGCCGACGGGAAACAGGTTGCGGTTCTCGTCCCGACGACACTTCTCTGCCTTCAGCATTTTGAGACCTTCAGGGAGCGCTTTTCCGGATTTCCCGTAAGGGTTGAACAAATCTCAAGGATCCTGACCGCAAAGGAGCAAAAAGCCCTCCGCCAGGATCTCGCCGAAGGAAAGGTCGACATCATTATCGGAACATCTGCCCTGCTCGGCTCACAGAACGTCTTTCGTGACCTGGGGCTCCTGATCATCGACGAAGAACAGCGGTTCGGAGTCGGCCACAAGGAAAAGCTCAAAAACAAATACCCGACCGTCGACGTCCTGACCCTGTCGGCAACCCCCATTCCCCGAACCCTCCAGATGTCCCTTTCGGGGCTTCGCGGAATCAGCTTCATCATGACGCCTCCTCCCGGGCGAAAACCGATCAAGACCGCCATCCTGCCCTTTGACCGCCACCGTATCCGGGAAGCGATCGACCGGGAGCTCGCCCGGGACGGACAGGTTTTTTTCATTCACAACCGCGTCAGCTCGATCTCAAGAATGGCTCACTATATCTCGAGCCTTTTTCCCGGCGTTCCGGTCGGAACGGCTCATGGACAGATGGACAGCGCGCTCATGGAAACCATCATGGACCGCTTCATCTCGGGCCACTACCGCATCCTTGTCTCCACCGCCATCGTCGAATCCGGTCTCGACATTCCTCTTGCCAATACCATCATCATCAACCGGTCGGACCTGTTCGGCATCGCTGAGCTCTACCAGCTCCGGGGAAGGGTCGGGCGGTCCGGAACCCAGGCCTACTGCTACTTCCTTGTCTCGGGCGAGGGCGGATTGACAGAGCTTGCGAAAAAACGCCTGAAGACACTACAGGACAACACGGAGCTCGGCTCCGGATACCAGATCGCCATGAGGGATCTGGAGATCCGTGGAGCAGGCAGCCTTCTCGGACACCAGCAGACGGGACATATTTCCATGGTTGGACTCGACCTCTACATGGAGATGGTTGAGGAAGCCATCCAGACCCGGGTTGAGCCGGTCGCCCTCCCTATCGTTCGGGAAACACCCAAAATCGACCTTGGAAGGGAAGCCCGGCTTCCGGAAGATTATGTCGTCCACCCCGGACAGCGAATTGACTTTTACAGGCGTCTGGCACATTCTTTCAAGAATTTGGAGATCGAGCAGATCGAGTCCGAGCTCAGGGACCGGTTTGGCCCCTTGCCAAGATCGGCAAGGGCATTGATCCTTGGAGCGAAAATCCGGGTCATGACCACCAGGATGGGGATCTCGGAGGTTCGGCTCAAGGACAGGGAGATCTTTCTCAAACCCTCAGCAGAAAATGCCCTCTCCCCCGGGAATGCGGGGAAGATCGCCCAGGCCTTTCCCGACAGGATCACGTTTCACAGGGACGGATCCTTTACACTGTCCGGACCGGCTTCAGGATTTCCCGATGATCTTGCCAGACTCGAAGAACTTCTTTCGTAGCGGCAAACTCTTCGGACGAACCCGATCACCCACGCCCACACTCAAAAACCTAAGGAGACGTCACATTGACTCTTTTTCATAAAATCTTCCATTCACTGACAGAAAATTCTCTGAAGAGGGTCATTTTGGCCTCCCTTGTCGCGGGGATCGCAATCAGTTCCGGGTGCAACAAGGCTCCCCAGAAAGGGGTCGTGGCAACGGTCGGAAGTGACTCGATCACATCGGCACAGCTGTCCGCAAAACTTTTTTCCCTGGGAGTCCAGCCTCCGGTCAATCCGAATACGGTATCAGATGTCTTGAACCACATGGTCGACCAGGAGCTTCTGACCCAGGAAGCCAAAAGCGAGGGCCTCGCATCGGACCCCACCATCAAGTCCGAAATCGCAAGGGCCGAAGACCGCATTCTGAAGAAGGCTCTTCTGAAAAAGGAAGTCGAGGACAAGCTCACCGTTACCGATGCCGAAATTTCGGACTACTACCAGAAACATGAAAAGGAAATCCGCCAGCCAGGCTATGTCGAAGCCAGACAGGTGGTCTTTCCGACCCAAAAAGATGCGGATCATTTCAAAAACAGCCTCAGCCGCAAAGGCGGCTTCAAAAAAGCCATCAAAACCTTCAAGGGTGGCCCCCTCGGCCGAATTTTTGAAGGGACACTCCCCCCCAAATTCATGCCGTTCTTTTTTGGTGTGAAAGAAGGAGCCGTTACCGGGCCGATCATTCTTAAAGACGGGGTCCATTATTTCCGGATCGACCATTTTGTCACGGGCCACCAGCTTTCCCTTGCCGAGTCCAAAGAAGGTATCAGGAGACTGTTAAAGCGCGAAAAGCGCACCGACCTGACCCAGGCATTGACCAACAAGCTTCGGGCCAAGACAAAGATCAACATCAACCAGCCGGAACTGGCCACGCTTGTTGCAAAAAGCCAGACGCTCCCGGGGAGTCCGTCGTCCGCTGGCCAAACACCCAAGGACCATTGACCAGACTGTTCCGGTATGGGGGAGTGCTGGCGGGGATGCTCGTCCTGGCCTCCTGTCATTTCAAGGGACCCAATGACGAAATAGCGGGATCCATCGGGAAAGAACTCATTACTGTTTCGGACCTTCGTCACACAGCCGCCTTCATCGGCATATCCGACCTGACCAAAGGGGATCCTTCCCTCTGGTCAGGATCCGTTCGAAAAGCCGTTCTGGCCGAAACCATCCAGGATCAGCTATTGCTCGACTTCGTCAGGGACCGGCGCATTTCCCTGCCTCCGGAGGAGGTTTCCCTGCTCCCCAAGGACAGAACAATGCGCGAACTCGAACGAAAAAGGATGTTGATCCGGGAAGCAATCAGGCGCATCGCTCCCAGGCAGATCGTAACCGACCAGGAAATCAGGACCTATTACCACAACCATATCAAGCGCTTTACCCTGCCTGAAGAGGCGCTCGTGCGCCATATCGTCACCTCCGACCGGAAGGAAGGCATCGAAATCCAGAAAGCTCTGGAAGGGGGAGCCTCCTTTTCAGCTCTCGCCAAAGCCAGGTCCCTGGGGGTCGAGGCTTCCACCGGCGGACTGATGGCTCCCTTTTCAAAAGGGGAGATGCCTCAGCCCTTCGATGAGGTCTTCGATCTCTCCCCCGGAGAGATCACGGATCTTCTGCCATCCACCTATGGGTACCATCTTTTCAAACTCATCAGACTGATCCCCGGATCAGAAAGACCTCTCCGCCAGGTCAGGGGGGAAATCCGGAAGATCCTCATCGCACGACAGCGCCAGAAGCTCCTCGGCTCCTGGCTGTCTGAACAGGAGATCAAAAAACCCTGGAAACCTGCCCGGCACTACAGGAAGATTTTTTCAGTCGATCTGGAATAGAATATCCAGGAGACAGGTTTTCAATACACGGGTTATTGACTGACAGACCCCCAAACAGAATAAAGGCACCTTTTCATGACTCTGCATTCTTTCGGAAGAACAGGAACCCTTTTGGCGAACATACGATTTCTTGCAGGGCTTTTTGTCACCGCTCTCTCCGTCTCCGTGACCGTCCCCGCCCACGGAGAAGAGAAGCCGATTCTCCTTGATTCGGTTCTTGCCGTGGTCAACCACCATGTCATTACAAAAAGCCAGATCGACCGTTCCCTCGCCCCGACGTTCAAGAAGCTCCATGCCCAGTATCGCGGTTCAGCTTACAGGGAGCTCGTCGCATCCCTCGAATACAAGCTCATGATGAAAAAAATAAACGAACAGCTTGAAATGGAAGAGGCTGACCGGACCGGACTGACATTGAGCGATGAAGAACTTGACCGGACTATCGACTCGATCATGCAGAAGAACAACTTCACCGCCCGGTGGCAATTGAAACAGGCACTTTCCGAGCAGGGGATGAGCTACCACCAGTATCGGGAACAGCTCAGAAAACAGATGACGATCCTGAAGCTCATCAATACCGAAGTCCGTTCGACGGTTGTCATCAGCCAGGATGAGGTCCGCCAGTACTATCTCGACCACCGTGAACAGTTTCGACTGCCCCCCCATGTCACGCTTGCCGACATCTTTCTCAAGATCCCCAAAGACGCAACACCGGCCCAGATCGCGGCGGTCCGGGCAAAGGGCGAACATATTCTCCGCCAGATTGCAAGGAAAGACGACTTCGCCATCCTCGCAGGATCCGAATCCGAAGGGCCGAATTCGGACAACGGGGGAAATCTGGGTGACCTGACCAAGGACCAGCTCCTTCCGGAGCTCATAGGCCCCGCCTTCTCGGTGCCGGTCGGGGGAACCAGCGGGTTGATCCAGACGGACAGGGGTTTCTACATCATCAAGGTTCTGAACCGGGAAAGTCATCCCTACAAGCGGTTCCGGGACCTAAAGGCCCGCATCCTGGATGACCTTTCAAAGAAGACGACCAGAAAGAGGCTTCTGACGTGGCTTGAGCAACTTCGGGGCAAATCCTATGTCGTGATCTACATGACCCCTCCATCGGACGAGAAAACCTAGGAAGAGCTCCCATAGAGCGATTCAGAAACCTTGGCAGCCAGAAGGTCCATCCCCTCCCCATTTTTCGAAGAAACCAGTATCGGGGTCAAGTCGACCCCGGGACTTCTGGAGAGGACGGCCATCCAGTCCATCCTGATCCTGGACTGTTCCTGTCGGTTGAGCTTGTCCGACTTGGTAATGACGACCGAGACGGGGAGTCCCATGGACAGGAACCAGGACAGGGCCTGAACATCCGATTCAAGGATCTCCCTTCTCCCGTCGACCAAAAGAAGCATCCGGCTGATATTGCCCAGTCGCCTCAGGAGTTTTCCGGCAATAGCACGGGAATCGGTTGCTTCCTCACGGCCCCGTTGCATATAACCGTATCCGGGAAGGTCGAGGAAATACCCCCCCGATCCGATTTCATAGAGGTTCGCAAGCGTCGTCTTGCCCGGCATGCGTCCGGTCCGGGCCAGATGGTGGCTTCTTGCCAGACGGTTCAGGAGGGATGACTTCCCCACATTCGATCGGCCCGCCATGGCGACAATGCCTCCTTCAAGGGGAGGGATCTCCATGGAAGGCCCCACTGACAGGAGAAAAATGGCTGGAAAGTCCCGGTATTTTGCAGATGGCTTTGTGTGTGCAGGGTTCATGTGTGGATCCTCTCTCGATGGTTTGGATGGAGCGCTGATCCGGGTTCAGGAAAGAACCATTTCCCTCCTGGCATTTGCCCACCATCCTTTTGACTCCGGGCTTTCGTCCGCAATCCGGAACGGCCTGTCGGGAAACACTCCCGGAGGGACCGTTCCAGGCTTTTGTGGCATCGCTGAAAACATCGTCTCCCTGGTGGAGATGGAGCTCTTCGGGAAGCTATTGGAATCGGCATCCATGTCCGCCAAAGATGTCGACCTGATCGGGAGCCATGGGATCACCTCCTCACACCACCCGTCGGCCGGTCTTTCCCTTGCAGGGATCCCCGTTCCAGGCCACACCAGCCAGCTGACCAACCCTCATTTATTGACGGAAGCATTCGGCATCCCGGTCGTCTCCGACTTTCGCCGGACCGATGTCGCGGCAGGAGGACAGGGCGCTCCACTGGCCCCGATCTTCCATCGGGCGGTCTTCACCCACAAAAAGATCGACAGGGCCTTTCTGAACCTTGGGGGGATCGCCAACATCACCAGCCTGCCCTCCCGGAACAAAGCCCCTGTCATTGCCTTCGACACCGGCCCCGGGAACATGCTGATCGATGCGGGAGCACGGTGGGTCTCGAACGGTGAAAAGGACTGCGACAGAAACGGCGAAATGGCTGGAAAAGGACGGGTGGCCGAATCCCTTGTTCAAAAAGTCTGTCAGGATCCATGGATGAACCGGACCCCGCCAAAGTCTACAGGAAGGGAGGCCTGGGGTGAAGAGCGCTTCCGGGAAATTCAAGGGCAGATGCCCCGGGAAGCCACTCCGGAAGACCTGATGGCCACACTTACCGAAATTACCGCCTTGTCGGTGGCAAGATCCATGGACTGGATCACCCCTGCTCCCGGGGAGATCATCGTTGGAGGAGGGGGGGCAAGAAACCGGACACTCCTTGACCGGCTCAGGATCCATTTAAAAAGAGAGGTACAGCCGTCCGAGACATTCGGTATTTCCGCCCAGGCTGTTGAATCAATGGCCTTTGCCTATCTGGCCCTTTTGAGCATGACTCAAAGGCCCGGAACCCTGCCCGAGCTGACGGGGGGAAAATCAGGGAGGGTTCTGGGAACCGTTACATTTCCGTCGTCGTACCCCCTTGCCTCAATCCTTTCAGGAATGATTCGCGCTGGAGATATCCATCTTCCGTTCCCAGATCGAGCCAGGGCTCATAGGTCACCTGCCCCCTGATAAAACCGCCCTTTCCGAGATACTCCCGATAAAGGTCCACGATCGAATAAGGCAGGGAAAGGCCATCGCCAAGCCCGCGAAGCACATCGGGGCTGATCAGATGGATCCCGGTAAAAAAATGCGGAACGGGGAAAACCTGATCCTCTCCCCTCTCGAAAGGAGGAAAGGCAATCCCGCCGCTTTGGGTGAGCGCAATCCTTCCGGATTCGGACTTCGGGCCGAATGGAGAAAGAACAAGGGAGGCCCTTGCACCGGATTTTCTGTGCAGCGAGATTCCCTCTTCAAGATCGTACCCGGAAAGGATATCGCATGTGGCAATGACAAGGAGATCCTCGTTCTGGAAATACGGCTTCGCATGAATGATCCCCCCTCCTGTCCCCATCACAGAACTTTCGAAGGACCAGAGGATATCAACTCCGGAAGGAAGCCATCGACTGATCCCTTCCCGGATTGTCTGCGCATCATGATGAAGGTTGACAATAATCCGGGATATCCCCGCACTCGCCATTTGCCGGATAACCCTGATGCCCAGGGGGACACCTCCCACCGGAACAAGGGGCTTCGGAGTGTTCGGGAAAATCCCCCTGAGGCGCGATCCCGCACCCGCCATCAGGACAAACCCTGTCACTCCCGGAGGCCTGACCAACCCTAAAGCCCCGTCTTCCTGAGAAACGGAAGGAAGGACTCCACCAGGGGAGCAACCGAAGGCTCCCATCGGGCCAGTCTCTTCATGTTCTCATGGGTTCCGGAGACCGACCCCATATATCCGGGATTGCCCTTGACGTCCCGAATATAGAAAAACCGGCCACAAGCCTTCATGTTGCGCTGAAGCGCCATGCGCGCGAGAAGGTTCCTGTGCTCCCCTTCCTCAAGATCCCCGGGAAGAAGTCCCAGCGTCTTTCCACGATGAAAATGGGCCACAACCAGTTCATCAAGCAAATCTTCCGGGAGAGATCTGTAGGCGTCAAAAACCCAGGAAGCCAGATCATACAGGGGAGAACCCATCAGCATGTCCTGAAAATCGATGAGGACAGGACCGCGGCCAGAGATCATGATGTTCCTGGAGTGAAAATCCCGGTGGACCGGAACACGGGGCAAGCGCCCCGAAAGCACCATGGACTCTTCCCGAAAGAGCTCTCGCATCCTGGAAAGGATGGCCTGATCGGTGATCGAGACTCCATACTCGAGAAAATGCTCGAACTCCCAAAACAGGAGTTCCTCCGAATAGATCCGGGATCTCAGCCATGCGGAGTCTTGCGGAATGGCCTGTCCACCGAACGCCAGCAGAAGATCCAGGATACGAAAAGACAGGCTCCTTTCTTCTTCCGGATGCTCCTTCAGGTAAGAATACAGACTCGCATCTCCCAGATCTTCCTGAAGAAGAAGCGAAGCATCACCGTTCTCCCCCAGAATTTCCGGCACAGGAAGAGATGCTCGGGAAAGCATTCTCGCGATCAGGAGAAAGGGATCCCCCGGAGGCTCGTTTTCTCCCCGACCCGTTTTTTCCTCGGAGGCCTTAAATCCTTCGGGAACCCCCTTGACCATCAGGATCGCCGACAGGGGGGACTCTTTCGAGATCACCCTGAAATACTTCCTGTTTGAGGCATCGCCCGTCAGGGGAATCACTTCAATATGTTCCGCCCCCACCCCGGCAACGGCCGGATACAGCTCCTGTATCCGGGAATGGAGCCATTCCTGTATATCCCGGGAGAGGGAAGATTTCATCGTTATCATTTAAATTCCTTCCAGCCATCCGGCATCTTGTCTCGCAAATTGGCGACCATCCGAAAGCATGATCGACAACTTTGATGAAAGTTCCGAAAATGCCAATCTGCCCCGACAACCGTATTGGAGAATGCTACCTCCGGACACAGGGAAAATCAAGAAAACAGATCAAGTTCCCATGCTCCTTTTCCCTTTGTTTGCAATCGGTTTTCCTCATGAAATACCGGAGAAAAGTCCTCGAATGAACATTGTCTGACTGACCGCATGTCGCCTCTGCCAAGATCTTTCGGGTTGGTGGCGATTTCCTGGGTCTGGCGGGAGAAGATCCATCAGTGAAATAGTGGTAGAATCCGGATATGCCGGAGCTTCCTGAAGCCGAAACCATCCGAAAACAGCTTGTCCCCTTCCTTTCTGGAGCCTGCGTGGTCTCTCAGCGGACCGGGCCTTATCCGAAGATCTTTCTGTCGGGAATCCCCGATCTTGCAGGATGGAAATTTTCTGATCCCGGACGCACAGGAAAAGTCCTGATTTTTTCCATGGCCTCTCCCGGAGGTGAACCCGGAGTCCTTCTGACCAGACTTGGCATGTCGGGACAATGGACCGTTTCCGACCCGCAGAACCCTTTAAACAGCCATACCCATCTGACGTTTCTCCTTAAGACTCGGGATCGGGAGATCCTCCTGTCTTACAGGGACCCGAGACGATTTGGACGGCTCGAGTGGCAGGCCGACAAAAGCCTCTCCGGAATTCTTCAAACGACCGGACCGGATATTCTCGAGGTGCAGGCCAGATATTTTGAAGAAAGCGTGCACGCCTCCCAACGCTCGATCCGGACAATCCTCCTCGACCAGAAGATCGTCAGCGGAATCGGGAACATCTATGTTTCCGAGATCCTTTTTGAAGCCGGAATTCATCCGGACAAAAAAGGATCCCGGATCACAAAAGCCGAAGCCCTCCGGATTCTCGAGTCCTCCCGGACAGTCCTCACACGAGCCGTTGAGCGGGGGGGGAGTTCCATCCACAGCTTTAAAGACGCTCATGGTGAAGCGGGAGAAAACCAGATTCACCTGAAAGTCTATGGTCTTGATGGCCTACCCTGCCAGATCTGCAAAAAGCCCATCCTCAAAAAAGAATCGGGGGGGCGCTCCAGTTATTTTTGCCCTCTGTGCCAGTCCAAAAGAAAAAAGCCTTCCGCCTGATCAGGAGGAAGGCTTCAAATCGATGAAAACGGGAAACGGAAAATGGATCAGGATCTCTTCGCGGAAGCTTTCCGCCGGGGAACTCTCTTTGCCGACGACTTCACCGACCATCCCGGAACCTGGTCGATCATTGCTGCCACAGGCTCTCTGAAGAAACTTTCCACATTGAGCGGCTCCATTTTCTTCCCGATCTTTTCAATCTGGTCCCGAATGGTTCTGGGATGGCGATCGAGCTCCTTTGCCACGGCACCGACATCGCCCAGCCGTCCGATCCACTGGAGTATCTTCCACTGGTGGTCCGTAAGCATATAGCGCGCACGCTTGAAATGCTGATAATAGGCCAGGAAATGCCGAAATCCTTCGGGAAGGGGAAGCCCCTCTTCCGGCGTGAATCCCCCGGTAAAGGGAGGTGCGTCCAGGATCAGTTCGTATCTGGAAACAAAATCCTCCATCGATATCACCTGATCGATAACGGGAAGGAACGCAAGCCACTTCTCGATCGAAATCTGTGGGCTCCCCTCTCCGACCAGGATAACCGGCGGGATCACAAGATCCCGCCATGCCACGGCGGGAGGATCGGGGAATCTGGCATTCAGAATCATCCTGACCGGTTTCAGAACTTCCAGATATGGCATGATTTCATCCCAGTTTTTGACAAACACCCACGTTTCCCAAAAAGGGCGCTTGGAAGGAAGAAATTGCTCGAGAGAGAGATCAAAAATCAACGTTACATTAGCCAAGAGAGCCATCCGTTTCTATTTTCTGTTGAAAATACTGTTTCTGTCCGACCAACTCCCCATCAAGAAGAGCCCGGGGAAAATACACTTTTTTGATTCATTTTGCAAGAATAATTTAGTTTTATGCTAAATCGACAGTGAGTTAATTTAATAAACACTCTCACACCATGGGGAAACCCCCAAAAGCAATGCTTCCACACAACACTTATCAGAAAAAATGATCCACCGTCACATGAAACATCCGTTTCGAAAATCCGGAGAATGTTTCACAGAATACTCTTTTCAAAAAACACAACTATTTTTAAAATAAAATATTTTTAAATAGCATGAAAATTGCTAGATATTTCGTGGCGATTTTCGCGCGCTTTTACAAAAGGGAGTCCCATGGACGGTTGTCCGACTTTTGGCAGCCAGTTTGACCATGCCGGCCCCGAAACCTTCTTCCATTGGAGCAACCCATGAATCTGACCCTTGATGTCCATACACTGCGCCCCCTGATCAGCGACTATAACCGTCTGGCGGACGATTCCGACTGGAACCGTTTCGGCCTTCTGGACAAACAGGAGATCGACTCTTCTCTTCTGACCCAGGGGCAGAAAGAGGCGGTTATCTTCGTTACTCATATCGAAAACCACACACCGACCTATATCTCCGACTACCTGTCGAGGTTCCCCATCGACGGTGGGCGGGAACTGCGCCATTCGATCCACAACCGTGAGCTCTTTCATTTTATTATCCGCTGGGGTCTTGAAGAAGACCGCCATGCAGAATCCCTGGCTCTTTATCAGTTGGCCGCGGGTATTGCCCCGACGACCGACAAGCTTTTGAACGACATGATCGAGGAATCGATCAAACCTTTCACGATTGGATTTTCCGAACCCGTACAGGTCTTTACCTATACATTTCTCCAGGAAAAAGCGACACAGCTTTATTACCAGTGTCTTTCAAAGGCGGTCTCCGAGCCGGTTCTCGCTCACCTCCTTCGCCAGCTGGCAAAGGATGAATCCCGCCACTTCGCCTTTTTCTCAAGAATTCTCGATGCCTATCTTGATACCCACGGGGAACGGGCGATCGATCTGATTCTCGAAGTTTCCCTCTCTTACCGGATGCCTCTTCACAACACGCTGAAAGACTACAGGAGACGGGCGATTCTGATGTCCAGGGAAGCCCCCGGATACCACCGGAAGTTCCCGGTGGGCGTTTTAGCCGAGCACCTCGAACACGCAGCGGAACGTCACCCTGAACTGTCCGTGCCCCTCCATCGAGCCTCCGCCCGGATGCGTGCCGGGATGGAGAGCCCCTCCCATACTGCCTCTTCCCTGAACTGACCCTTTCCCGCCCACATATCCCATCTTTCGGGGGCCAGTGCATCGGCCCCTGTCCTTGTTTCTCACTTTGTTTGTTTGCTCCCGGATGCGACCAGTCCCGAGTTTCATGATCCTGCAGATCTTCTTATATAAATATTTAAAATACATCAATGAAACATGCGTTTCAAAAGAGAAAAAAAGGAATCCTCCATTAAAATAAAATCATTGTTTTACCTATATTAAAAATATGGCATACCCTTTGCTAAACATATGGCGTTCATCGTCACTCCCCACAACATTCCCGTCCCTCCTTCTTGAGGGTGGGGGGTATTGGGGAATGGCGGGTGTCTCCATTAAACATCGTGTTATTTAAATCCGGCGAAGAATCATTCGTCATGACTCTTTAGAGGAGGTCCGCATGTTCTCAGTAAAAAAACAGTCCAAGGCCAAGCTTGCCGTTCTTTCTCTTGCCCTTTTGTCCGCTGCCGCGCTTTCCCCGGTGGCCTCCGCCTGGGCTGTTGATCCATCGACTGCCCCTTCTGCCCCGGCTTCGAACCCGACACCGATCAATGCCACCGCCCAGGGCCAGATGATGAACATGCAGATGGCCGCCATGCAGAATGCCGCCCAGAACACGCCTGTGGACTCTTCCTTTGACGGAAACGTTCCCAAATCCACAAGCCTGTCGGCAAACTTCGGATGGATGGATACTTTTGACAACAGCTTCCTGAACGGCGGCTACGGCGGCGGTGTCACCGCAACCCACTGGATCACACCGCATTTTGGTCTCACCGCTTCGATTGAAATTGAGTCCTTTGGATTTGGGGGGGGAGTTACCACCAAAGCGCTTAGTGGCCTTCAGGCAGGAACTCCGATCATTCCGATCACGCTGGGCGGGGTCTACGACTTCACCGGCGGAAAGTCCTGGGTCAATCCCCAGATTTTTCTTGACGCAGGTCCGGCCATCAGCCTCTATGGCCAATCCATGCCGCTTTATGCCGATATGGGCGCTGGTGTCGTGACCCCTCTTGCCAAGATCTCGGATACACTCGCCGGAATTGATATCTTTGCCAATATCCG
>JAKAYF010000080.1 GCA_021816465.1 Nitrospirota bacterium | reverse complement strand
CGACCGGCGCGAAGCTGAAACGGTCCTGGAAGAAGCCCTGCGCATTGAAAAGAGCCAGGGGCAGATCCTGGCTCTTTTCAGCAACTCGGCTCTCGGGTTGCCCGATCTTTTGCAGAAGGTCCTGGGTATTCTGGCAGAAAACCACCCGTTTCCCGTTTCTGCCTTTTACCGGTACGACGAGTGGCAGGGGAAATTTCTCCTGATGGCACATCGGGGGACCAACGATCAGGTGACCGAAAGCTTCCTCCGCGGGGAAGGCGTTCTGGGAGAGGCGGCGATGGCAGATCGCCTGCAGCGATTGAAACAGCCCGGCGAGAATCCGGGATTTCTGATCGAGGCGGGAATCTGCCATTTCCAGCCGATGGAGATCCTGATGGTTCCGATTCGCTACCGGGAGCAACGATTCGGGGTCATGGTGGTGGCCTCCCTTCGCACTCTCACAGAAAGAGAGACGGCTTTTCTTGAAAAACTCTCTCTTGAGCTGGGGTCTTCTATCAATAATTTTGTCCAGAAGGAAAATCAGCAGATCATGGCCGCCGAACTCCGGACCCACAGCGGAGAACTGCTTCAGAAAAATCAGCAATTGAGACTGGCCGACCAGGCCAAGTCGGATTTTCTCGCCAACATGTCCCATGAGCTCCGGACACCGCTCAATGCCATCATCGGCTTCTCCGAGTTGTTGAAAGACGGGATAATGGGCGAACTCACCCCTGAGCAGAGAAGCGCTTCGAGCGATATCTTCATGAGTGGGCAACACCTCCTCTCCCTCATCAACGATATCCTCGACCTTTCAAAGGTCGAGGCGGGAATGATGAAGCTTGAACTGGAGATCACCAATCTCCCTGACCTGCTCAAAAACGTCCTCGGCATTGTGAAGGAAAAAGCCTCCGCCCATCAGATCTCCATCAGCGTCGAGGCAGATCCGGACCTCCCGCCCATCTACCTGGATCTTCGAAAGACCAAGCAGATTCTCTACAACCTTTTGTCCAACGCGGTGAAGTTCAATGTTGACGGTGGCCAGGTGGTCCTCCGGGGGCGCCGTCACACTGCTCTTCCGGGTCCGGAATACGCGGCGTTTCCGCAATGGCTTGAAATCAGCGTGGCCGATACGGGGATCGGCATTTCCAGGAAAGATCTGGGAGGTCTTTTCCAGCCGTTCGTCCAGGCAGACAGCGGCCTGAGCCGCCGTTACGAGGGGACCGGCCTCGGCCTCTCCCTGGTCAAGCGTCTCGCGGAACTGCATGGCGGTCTGGTAACGGTTGAGAGCACTCCTGGAAAGGGGTCCGAGTTCCATGTCTGGCTCCCCTGGAGGGAAGAGGGAGGAGATGCGGCACCGCTCCCGAGCATTCCGGAAGAGAAACCGGGACGGCTGGTTCTGGTGATCGAGTTTGACGATACGGTTTCAAACCACCTCGAAGGATATTTGAGAAATGAGGGCTTCCGCTTTCGGCGGGCCGTTTCGGTAAGGGAAGGTCTTGAAATCGCCGGGGAAGAACGTCCGGACCTCATTATTCTGGAAATGAACATGCCTGGCATGGACGGCTGGGATTTTCTGGAAGCCCAGCGCCAGGACAAGCGAATCGCGGATATTCCGGTGGTGATTACCGTCATGGATTCGGAGCAAGGCGCGGGATTTTCCCTTGGCAGTGTGCAGGTTCTTCAAAAACCCGTCGACACCAATTGTCTTGAAGAGATCCTGAAAAAATTGGGGCTCAGGTCGACCACGCAAAAGGAACGCCATGTCGTTCTCGTCGTCGATGACGACCCTCATGCCGTGGAAATCCTCCGCAGACAACTCTACAGCGGGGGATATGACGTGCTCAGTGCCTATGGTGGGCGGGACGCGGTGCTCATGGCCCAGCACTTTCATCCCGAACTCATCCTGCTTGATCTCATGATGCCGGATTTTAGCGGATTTGATGTCGTGGAGGTGTTGCAATCGGATCCGGAAACCGTTGCCATTCCGATTCTTGTCCTGACGGCCAAGATGATCACTCCCGAGGATCGCCATCGACTCAATGGTCATATTCTGCAGATCATGGAAAAAGCCGGGTTCCAGCATGACCGCTTCCTGGGAGAAGTTTATCGCGCATTGTCTGGGCGCATTAAGCCATGATCGAACCCTTTTGTTCTCCCTGCCAGAGTCTCGGGATCCATGGCAACGATGCCGTAACAGGTGGGCGGGTTCATTTCCGCGTCAGTCGAGCTTTTCTCCACTCATTCCATCTCTTTTCAAGGTCCACCTCCTGCTCATCCCTGGCCTCATTGTTAAAGCGGAGAACCTGTACGCTACAACCCCGGACAGATGACGCGCGCTCTAAATATTGTAGGAGCCGTCACTGTGCAACATAACGTGATAACCTTAAAATATTTCGGGGTTATTCGCATTGCCGGCTCAAAGATGCGGCAGGATGCGCTCAATGTGTTCGATATAAAGAGGGAAGCAGCGGCCGCGAGAGAAAAGAGCCCGCCTCGCGGCCGGCTTCTTCCACCGATTCTTCCATGGGAGATCTCCACTTGCCTAAAAACATCCTGATTATTGAGGATAATGAAGTGAACCGAAAACTGGTGGAAGTGATCCTGACCAAATCCGGATATGCTGTTTTATCGGCTACCGATGCGGAGGAGGGGATTTCCCTGGCACGCAGAGAGCATCCGGACCTGATCCTCATGGATATTCACCTTCCGGGAATGGATGGGCTTTCTGCCACCCGGATTCTCAAAGGAGAGCCATCGACCATGGATATTCCCATCATTGCCCTGACAGCCCTGGCCATGAAAGGAGACGAAGAACGCAGTCTGGAGGCCGGTTGTGATGACTATATCGATAAACCGATCCGGCACCAGTCCCTCGTAGACGCCGTTGTTCGTCTCCTGAAGACAGGAGGCAAGACCCATGCATGAACGAAATCCCCTCATTCTGGTCGTGGACGATGAGGGAAGCAGCCTCCGCCTTCTCACCGCCCTTCTTCAGGCGGAGTCTTACAACGTACTGACCGCGTCAAATGCCAGCGAAGCAATGGAACAGCTGCAGGACTCCCTCCCCGATCTGGTCCTGACGGATGGAATGATGCCCGGAGTCAGCGGGTTTGAACTCGCCGCGAAACTCAAGAAAGACGCTCGTTATGCGACAATCCCCATCATCATCGTCACGGCGCTTGATGACCGGGAAATCCGGTTGCAGGCCTTGAAGGCCGGTGTGGACGAGTTCCTCTGCAAGCCTATCGACCGGGCGGAACTGCGGGTCAGGATCAGCAATCTTTTGCGTCTCAAGGAATACAGCGATCGCATCCGGCGGAACAATGAAATTCTGGATAACACGGTCCGGGAACGAACGTCCCAGTTGCACGACAGCTATCTGCAAACCATTCAGACACTCATCCGCGCCGCCGAGAAAAAAGATGAAGAAACGGGTGCCCATCTGCAGAGGATTGCCTACTACTGCAAGGAGTTGGCTGAAAAGGTGGGGATGGATTCCGCTTTTACCGACCTTATTTTCAGGGCCAGCCCCATGCATGATGTCGGAAAAATCGGAATACCGGACCGGATTCTCCTGAAACCGGGGGCCCTTGATTATGACGAGTGGGCCATCATGCGCACCCATACAACCCTCGGAGCCAACATTATCGGGGAAAACAACGTCTCGGAGGAGTTGAGGATGGGCTGGGAGATCGCTCTTGGCCATCATGAGCGATGGGACGGGAGCGGCTATCCTTTGGGCCGAAAGGGAGATGAAATTCCCTTGTGTGCCCGCATGATGGGCATGGCCGATGTCTATGATGCGCTCCGAAGCCGGCGCTCCTACAAGGAGCCTTTCGACCACCAGTCTTCTGTGGAGATTATCCTGAAGGGCGATGGACGGGTCAGCCCAGAGCATTTCGATCCGGAGCTTCTGGCCGTTTTCCCAAAAGTGGCCTCATCTTTTTCCGAATATTACGCTGCCTTGACCGATTCACATCCCCTCTGAGCCCAAAACGGAGAGATCCCGGCCGTCTCAATCGCTTGGAAAGTCCGTCTGAAAAACTTTTCACGTATTGCAAGGAGCCGCATCCATGGACAGTGGAATTAAAAGGGTCATTGCCCGAGAAATCCTCGATTCCCGGGGCAATCCCACCGTTGAAGTAGAGGTATTTCTGGCCAACGGCACCCGCGCCCGCGCTTCTGTACCCTCCGGTGCCTCCACCGGCACCAAGGAAGCAGTCGAACTGCGTGATGGCGATCTACACCGCTTTGGCGGGAAGGGAGTACAGAACGTCGTCCGGAATATCAGGGAAATCATCGCCCCGGCCTTTAAGAATCTTGATGTGCTGGAACAAAAAGCCATTGATGACAGACTTATTGATCTGGATGGCACTGAAAACAAATCCAAACTCGGCTCCAATGCCCTCCTCGGCGTCTCTATGGCCTGCGCCCGTGCCGCAGCATACCATAGCAACCTGCCCCTCTATGCCTACCTTGGCAAACCAGGTACCACTCGTCTTCCGGTGCCCTGCATGAACGTCCTCAATGGTGGAGTCCATGCCCACTGGCAGGGAGCCGATTTTCAGGAATGCATGCTGGTCCCTTACGGTGCTGACAGCTTTCGCGAGGCTTTGCGCTGGGGTGCGGAAATCTACCACGCCCTGCAAGCCGTTTTACTGGAAAAACATCTCTCTGTGGGGGTCGGTGACGAAGGTGGTTTTGCACCAATGGTTTCCTCCAATTATGAGTCCTATGATTTACTCCTGGAAGCGATCAGAAAGGCCGGTTTTGAGCCAGGACGGGACTGTGGCATCGCTATTGATCCTGCCTCCTCCGAGTTCTTCAAGGACGGCAAATACCAGCTACGGTCCGAGAAGCGCGCCCTCAGCAGTGTCGAGATGATCAGTTATTATGAGAAAATCGTCCGAAACTATCCCCTTGTCCTGCTCGAAGACGGTCTCGCCGAGAATGACTGGGACAACTGGAAGCTTCTGAACGAAAAACTCGGAGGTACCATTGAACTTGTAGGCGACGATATCTTCTGCACCAACCCCAAAATCATCGCCCATGCCATTGAGGAGAATATTGCAAACGCTACCCTCATTAAATTGAATCAGATTGGCACGGTGAGCGAAACGATCTCCGCCACGCGGATGGCTCAACTCCACGGCTGGGGCGCCTTTGTCTCTCACCGTTCAGGAGAAACCACCGACGATTTCATTGCAGACCTTACCGTCGCACTCGATACCGGGCATCTTAAATCCGGCGCTCCGGCACGCGGGGAACGGGTGGCCAAGTACAACCAGTTGCTGCGGATTGAAGAAGAGTTGGGAACTGCGGCCAGATTTGCCGGTAAGCAGGCCTTCTGTCGGCCGGTAAGGTTTTAACCCAAAAGCGCCTTAATTCCCTCTCAGGGAGGATCATCAGGACCTATGGCACACAGTTATCCACTTCAAAGTTTGTCATACCTGTTTTCGGCTCCCCTTGAAAAAAAGCGACCAATGCCCCCATAAACAGGCTGGCAAATGAAAGCGTCATGCCGGCGGAAAGCATTCCCTCCTGATCGGCGATCTTTCCCCCGACCACCGGACCAATAATCTGGCCCAATGAAAAAATGACGGTAAAAAATGCGAGAGAGCTTCCCCAGAGCCTTTGGGGCAAGGCTCTTTGCAGAAAGGCTGTCATTGTTGCCGGAACATTGAGGAAGGCAAGGCCGAAAAAAATGGCAGAGACAATCATTGAAAAAAAGGAGGTCGAAAAAAGAGGGATCAGACTCCCAAAAGCCGTTACTCCCATTGCCGCTGCCATCGGCCTTCCACCGATCCATCCGGACAGTGCCCTTCTCCATATGGGCGGTGAAAGGATGACTGCCAATCCCAGAAGAGCCCAGAAAAAGGAAACCTCTTCTGCGGAACGACCACTCTCCCTGATCCAGGCCACAATATAGGTCATATAGATGATGTATCCGGCTCCAAAAAGAAAGTAGCCGGTCAGAAGCGGAATAAAGGAAGCGATATTCCATGAGCCCTTTTCCTGATGGGCATTTCCTGACGGGATCGGGCTCCTGGCGCTGGACCAGGAAAAGACCGTGCATAAAAGACTTGCGATCCCAAGTCCTATCCACGCCAACGGCCAGCATCCATCGTTGCAGCGGGACAGGGCGATTGGCAGAGTCAGGCCGGATAGAAGGATTCCAAGACCTCCTCCCGACATGTAAATCGAAATCGAGACGGCTGTCCGTCCGGCATTTCCCGGAAAGAGCCCAGCGGCCAGAACGCCCCCGCAGATGAAGGAGATGGCTCCAAAGATCCCGGCCATAAGCCGGAGAAGGAGAATTGGGAGTTCGGCATGGAAAAGCCCTGTTGCCAGGACAGCTATTGATGTCAGAAGAAGTCCCGAACGAAAGATTCTCTGGACTCCAAAACGTCCGATCAGCGCTTTTGCAACAATGGCTCCCAGTAGGTACCCGACTGCATTGGCGGTATTCAGCCATCCGGCTTGGGTGAAGTTTAGAGCAAGATCTCTTTTCATCGAAGGAAGAATCAGTGCGTAATCGAAGCGGGAAAAACCAAGGGCGACGGCCGTTCCGAGTCCAAGAAGTCCAGACGGGAGAAACTCCTGGAAAAGCGATGGTTTCACGAATGCTCCGTCTTTTCCCGAAGACTGTGGTTGATCAGTTTTCTGGCGGCATCCACCGCAAAAGAAACAATTTCCGGATCCTGATGAATATAGGACTGGGTCATGGAACCATCCCAAAGGATCATCAACTGTCGGGCAAGAAGCTCCGGACTGTCTGCTCCGGCCTCTTTTGCCATTTCAAGAAAGGTTTCCTGGATCATTTGCTTGTGTTTGGCAACCCTTGCGTGAATGGGATCTGCTGGTTTTGCCCTCTCTATCGCCGCGTTGATGAATGCGCACCCCCGGAAGCTCTCTTCGTTGACGATATCTTGCAGGATCAGGAATAGTGCCAGAAGCCGTGACTTTGGAGTGTGGCTTCCGGAAAGGGCGTTCCCGATTGCCTCGATCCTTTGCTCAGAGATATGGTCGAGTACGGCCAGAATAAGATCGTCCTTGGAGGAAAAATGATGATACAGGGACATTCTGGCCACCCCGGCTTTCTTGATGACCTCGTTAATGCCGACATTGGCAATTCCATGGAGGTAAAAAAGATTGGCGGCCGTTTCGAGAATGCGCGTCCGAACTACGTTGGAGGGAGTCCTTCCGGGATGACTGGGCTTTTTCATGCGTTCAATGATAATAGATAGACTGGTCTATATTCAATACTCTTTGGAAGATCACCAAAAACGATCCTGATCAGACTGGATTGCCTTGTGAAAGACTCTCTCCTTATCAGCCATATCCTCTTGAACATCTGCCCGGGCATTCCCCTTCTTAGCCCGAAGGGCAAGAGGGGATCAAGCGGGCGGTTTTGTTTTTCTTCTTCCTGCTTTTTCAGTCGTTCCCTGAGCTTCCACATAGCGTTGGACCGTTTCGAGTGTTGCGCCGCCGACACTCCCCACATAGTAAGCCCGGTGCCAGAAATACGGTTTCTGGTAGAACGGCTTGAGATGCTCGGCAAAGCGGTTGCGGATACGCCTGGAACTGGCCGTTTTCAGATTGTTGATCAGTGTGGAGA
>JAKAYF010000079.1 GCA_021816465.1 Nitrospirota bacterium | reverse complement strand
AGGCGGGATCGGCCTTCGTCCCCTGGATCGGAGAATCTCTTGACGAGATCCTCTGCGAACACTTCGAGCGGATTGTTGGCAACGACAACTGCGTGTCTTTCGAGGGGCGGATCCTGCAGATTCCTTCGGACCGCTACCGGCTCCATTATGTCCGGGCCAAGGTCCGGATCCACCGGCATCCCGACGGATCGCTTTCCCTATTCCATGGGCCCCGGAAGCTTGCCGACTATCCTTTCGAAAAACCGGAGAACAAAACAACGAAAAAGGAACCACGTGCCAAAGCCCCTTCAACCGGAATCCGCCCGGTTGAAGCTCTGGTCTGAGAACGGGAGAACCCCTGATTTCTCAAATCGAAAAAAGCGGACAAATCATTTGCTACAAAACCGGACAATTCTACTTGCTACTAACAGGTCGTGTTTGGGGTCTCGACTTTCATGCGTTCTCCTCACATAATGGAAAAGGGTATTTTGCGTTTGGGGGAGAGGCGTTCTTGGCGCCTCTCCCTATTTTTGTCCGGGAAAGAATACCCGATCGGGAGCCGGCATCCCACCCCAGGCTGCACGGACCATTCCATTATGCGCGGGCTAATGTTCAAAAATCTCATGGACGGATGAAAGCTCTTTCTTGAGAGATTCATTTTCCTTGAGTATACGACTGGTTTCTTCATCCAGAGCCATCAGGCAATCTCCTTCGTTGGGCCATGCTCATCAAACGGGAAAGGTGATCGGAGCTCTCTGAAAGCAAGACATGACAGTTTCTTTTCCGTCCTCTTTACTTCTCTTCGGTGAAGAATCTTTTGATCCTGAGGAATGACTTCTATTTTTTAAAATATTCTATTTCCGACTCAATTTGACAGCATCACCTCCACAGGATAGAATGTGATCATGATAATGAATCTCAATTAGTGAGGGGGACTGGGCTTGATTGAGACATATTTGATCCTCGTACGGGAAACCCTTGAAGCGTCACTTCTTGTGGGCATACTTCTTGCCACGCTTAAGCGTCTGGGCGACCGGAAGGGTCAGCGGTTTGTCCTGATGGGGGCGGCAATAGCCGTTGCCTGCTGTCTGGTCCTTGGGCTTCTTGCCGATCACCTTGAGTCCTTTCTCTCCGGCAATGCAAAAAACATCCTTGATATATGTGTCTTTTTTCTGCCAACAATTTTTCTCTCCTATATGGTTATCTGGATGGCCAAAAATGGACGCGAACAGGGTGGAGAGCTCAAAAAAAAGGCGACCGAGGCCATCAGGACCGAAAATGTATGGATCCTGTTTTTGCTGGCTTTTATGGGTGTATTCCGGGAAGGACTTGAAACGGTTCTTTTTCTCTGGGGGATCTCCCTTCAATCAGGTCCGGGTGAATCGGTAACAGCTCCAATGCTTGCCGGACTTGCCGGATCAGCCACCGCGATCCTTCTTGTCGTCGTCCTGTTCAGAACGACAAAACACATTCCCATATCGACATTTCTCAGAATTTCATCGGTCCTTCTGATCATCATGGCCGGAGGAATGCTTGCTGCCGGCACAGGACGACTTGTATCCATGGGGATTCTTCCCCCGATCATCTTCCAGACATGGGATACCAGCAGGATACTGAGCGAACATTCCTATTTCGGCGGTATGGTTGCCGACTTTCTGGGTTACCGGTCAAAGCCGCCACTGATCATGATCCTTACCGTGTTCATCTACCTGACAGGAATGTTCCTGCTTCTGCGAAGAGCCGAACAATCCGGCAAGAAACCTGCCCATTGAGTCAGGAAAAGTTATGACCGGATACCCAAAAAGGACCGGCTGGACAGCCCTTCTGGGCATAGGCCTGATGGTCATCCTGCCGGGAACAGCGTTCTCCGGCACAAGCGAAAATGTAACGCTGACCCTTCAGAATCATCGGTTTACTCCGGCAAAGATATCGGTTCTTCCAGACAAAAAATTTGTGATCGTCCTTGAAAACAAGGACAACCATCCGGAAGAGTTTGAAAGCTATGACCTTGAGTTCGAGATTCTCGTCCTTCCGCACAAGACTATCCGGGTTCCGATTCGCCCACTACCCAAAGGGACCTATTCATTCTTTGGAGATTTCCACCCCAAAACAGCCCGGGGGGTCGTCTTGGTCGGGACTCCTTCCCCCTAAGCTCATTTCGATCAGTGACCGTTAGTGATGACAGGAACCCATCCCCTCCCGTTCCAGTAAAGACCTCTCCTCACCAGTTCGCGCTTCGGATGGACGATATAGGCCCCTGATGGGAGCACCTCCGTCAGGGAATGTTCGTCCGCCTGGATCACCTCTCCGCCATCGGGTCCGGTGACTTTCTTCTCCGTCGACATCTCAGCGGCCCGTTTCTCGGCCTTTTCTTCCCTGACAATCTTTTTCTCCCGCTTTTGCTGAATTTTGGCCCATTGCGAAGCGATCATCACCAGATCTCCCTGGTAGCGATAGCGATAAGGATGGCCAAAAAATGGATGAACCCATCCAGGGCCAGGATGGGCAGTCGATGCATACTCAACCGTCCGCGAGTAGTTGGTCAGATAGTAATGCCCAGGGGAATGGGGAGGAATAGACAATCGAAGAAATTCAGTAAAACTGATCCGATGATCCGTCGTAAAAGCGGAGTAGCCCACCAGAATGAGGTGATCCGGGGGTTTTGGCTGCGGAACCTGAATGACATAAAACCGTGTCGATTTCTGGTCAAGCAAAAGATTCCTGTCGGGAGATCCCCCATCTGAAGAGGCGCAACCGGCTAAAAAAGCACAAAAGATCCCAATATAAAAAAAACGACCAATATTTCGCAAAGAATGGCCTCCCCGCCTTTGCCGCAACAATTGAGACTGATTCCCCAAAAAGCCGACAAATACTTCCCCAAATGCTCTTGCACCATTCTGTCTTGGAAGATCTCCTTTTTGCAAGGCATCGGGTACTCAATCATCATTGATTCTGCTAGACTTGGGCAGATGCAGACAAAAAAGCAGTCCATCCCGTGAAGGCAGGAAAAATGGATCAGGAACAGTTTATTCGAGGGTTCAGGGAATCATCACCTTATATCCACCGATTCAGGGGCCAGACCTTTGTTATCAGCCTGGAGGATGAAGCCCTGTCCGATGGAACGATCACTTCCATCGCAAGCGACGTCGCCCTTTTAAGGAGTCTCGGGATAGGGGTGATTCTCGTATTTGGAGCATCTTCCAGAATTAAAGAGATGCTGGAAAAAAATAAGCTGTCGTTGGATCAAAACTCCTCCGGTCCGATTGTACCGGAGGGAATCCTCCGTATCATCAGGGAAGCGGTCGGAAGCGTCCGCTTCGAGATCGAATCCGCCCTCTCACGGGGGGGCGACAACTCCTCCATGAGCGGAGCCCAGTTGAAAGTCGTCAGCGGAAATTACGTCATTGCCCAGCCGGTAGGTGTTATCGACGGAGTCGACCATTTCCTCGCAGGCAACCCGCGCCATATTCGTGCGGAGTTCATCAAATCCCATATCGCAGCAGGAGAAATTGTACTGATCTCTTCGCTTGGAGTCTCTCTTTCCGGAGAGTTGTTCTTTCTTGACGCAAGGGATGTCGCACAGAAGGTGGCAGAAGAGGTGGGTGCACAAAAGCTTCTGTTTCTCATGGACGAAGAAGCGATTTCCGAACGGAAGGGAGAAGAGGCAAGAGAGCTGACAACGCGGGAGGCCCAAACCATTCTGGGAACCAGTTCCCTTTCAGAAAACCAGAAAGAGCACCTTCTTCGGGCAATCGATACCGTCTCGGCAGGGGTCGATAGGGTTCACCTTGTCAATCGGCTTCAGGATGGAGCCCTCTTGCTTGAGCTCTTTACAAGAGACGGATGCGGAACGCTTATTTCTTCCGACCCCTTTGAATCCATCTCCTCCGCAACGCTTGATGACATCCCCGGCATTCTTGAAATGATCCGCCCGCTTGAAGCCTCAGGAATTCTCAAGGGGAGAAGCCGGGAAACAATCGAAACAGATATCTCACGATTCTCTGTGACACGAAGAGACAGGAACATTATCGGCTGCGGAGCGCTCTATCCTTTTCCGGATGAAAAAATGGGTGAAATTGCCTGTCTTGCGGTCCATCCCGATTACAGAAGGTGTGGAAGGGCGGGGAACCTTCTCTCCTGGTTTGAAAAAAAAGCCAGGGAGGAGGGCATGAAAACGATTTTCGTGCTTTCAACACAAACCGGACACTGGTTTTCAGAAAGAGGATTTACGCCCTGTCTCCTGGAAGAGCTTCCCCCTTCCAGGAGAGAAAGCTACAACCATCAGAGAAAAAGCCTTATTCTGAAAAAAAATCTTTAGCTATTCCTGTTCAGGAATAGCTCTTCCACCAGCAATCTCTGGATCCTTTTTGAGACTTGACCTGATAGAGGGCCTCATCTGCCTGCCTCATCAGAAGATCCGGGTCGGCATCCCCTTCCCGGCAGATCGTAAGCCCAAGACTCAATCCGATAGAAACAACTTCGCCCTGAGGAAGAGATATCGGACGTTCAATGATGTTCCTGAATCTGCCCAGAAACCTGGACAGATCCTCCCTTGACTCCATCTTTTCCAGGATCAGGACAAACTCATCCCCTCCCAGTCTTGCCGCATAATCTCCGGCGCGAAGGGAGGAGCGCATCCTCTGCGAGACTTCCTTGAGCAGAAAATCCCCTGCAGCATGGCCATAACGGTCGTTAACCTCCTTGAAATCGTCCAGATCCAGAATGCACACGACAAGAAATTTGGACCGAACAATAGCTGACGGAAGCGTTTCCTGCAAATCCTTGCGGTTTCCCAGGCCAGTGAGAAAATCCGTCCGGATTTCCTGATGAAGAGTCATCTGCCGTTGCCTGTCCTCATGGATATCCCTGAAAGAAACGATCAGAACCTCTTCATCTGAAATCTGGGAAAAACCGCCGGACAACGCCATCCAGAGCCTTTCCCCCGATGGCATTTTCAGTTCAAATTCCCGGTCAATGACAACACCTTTCTGACGAACTTCAGAGAGAAACAGGTCCCGGTCATAGCTCTCTCCCCAAAATGGAAGAAGAGGTTTTCCAATCCATAATCCGATATCAATCTGAAACAGCTCCCCTACCGAAGGATTGGCATACAGGAGCACTGAATCGCTTTTTCTTGAAATGATCATGGGAAGAGGAAGCGTCTCGACGATCAGGCGAAAAAGCTGCTCCCTTTCCTCGATGCTTCTTTGCAGAGAAACTCTTTCAGAGATGTCCTGGAGGGAAACGATCATTCCCCGAAGCGGGCTCTGGATACAGACCCTGTTTGCAATAAATGTCCGCTTCTTCCCGTTTGAAAGCATGATGAGATCTTCCCTCTCCCCTTCAGGGGAATCCGGAAAAGAATCTGGACGATCCAGAGCCATTTCACAAAATCCGGAATCGAAAAGCTCACTCACCGGCTTTCCCAGAAGATCAGATGAAGGAACACCAAACAATTCACCAAGTTTCTGGTTCGAAAGAGCAAGACGCCCCCCTGAATCCGCGACAAAAACCGGGACAGGAAGAGAATCCAGAAGAAGTTGACGGAAATGGAGCTGTGCCCCCAACTCCCTTGTTTTCAGATCAAGGTCTTTTGTCCGGGTTTCAACCCTAAACTCAAGGGTGTAGTTCATCTGTTCCAGCTGATTCATCGCCGCTTGTCTTTCAAGGGTCAATATGTTGACCAGAATGACAGCAAATCCGGTCATCATTCCGAGAAGCTCCATGCCGATCATTGCATCTTGTGGATTCTTCACGAGGTGGGCAAAAGGACCAAAACCCATGGCTGTTGCCCCAAACTGCAGGAAAAGGACAAACGCCAGAAGAGAAAAAGCCGTCCGCTGGGAACGCGTCATCGCAACCCAGACAAGAATCGGCAGAAACAGGCCAGTCAGACCAAGGCTTGTCATTTCCGGCAGGCCGGGGAAAAAATAGATGATCCCGCCCACAAATAAAATGGACAAGATCAGGGCACTGATGACGATATTCGAAGGCGCAGAAGATTCAATAGATCGAACATCCCTCTCAGGAAAACTCCAGACAAAAATGGCCGGAGTAAACATGAAGATGCTGCAGGAATCGCTTGTCCACCAGGCAAGCCATGCCGCAAGCAGCGTCGGTTCATGGCCACCTGGAGAAAGGTCAACAAGGACCAGCGCTCCAATCATCGAAGTCAGGCCACTCCCGAGAACACCCATTCCACCAAGGAATCTGAGCGCATCCCTGACTGTCCCGAACCCGTTCCACGAAGGATTCCCACGGTGGAGGAATCTGGCACCCAGCAGCGGGCCCAGGGTATTTCCGGAGGCAATCAGGAGGGATTCAACAACAGACCAGTGCAGAATGAAAGCATTGCCCAAAAAGGCTCCCAGAAAAACTCCTGGCGCCAATCTGAACCCGTAAGCCAGGATGGCAAAAGCGGCAACGGCAGCGGGAGGCCAAAAGGGAGAAAAGTGGGGAAAAAAGAATCCAACACAAAAAACAAGAACCAAATAAACATAAAGAACCAGGAAGTTCCCCAAAAAAAGAGATCTACGGGTCAATCGGATTGGGAAGAGAGTGTGTGACGCAGAATATCCTTCTTTCAATTTGGTAAAGCCATGATTATTCTCCCCACCCGGAAACAAGAAATAAAAGAACTGATTCATCCAAGAAAGGAACCCCACGCCTCCATCAACCAATCATGCCAGGAGCAAGTTTATTGTTTGGAGATGGTCTCATGGACAAACGAAAGACTTGATCCCCTCACCTCTTCCTGAAGACAGGAGGTGCCGGATGGCCCAAACGGGCCGAAATGAAAACTTGGACTCCGAAGAGCCAGAAAAATCCTGCAAGGTTCGCCAGACGGTTAACATTCTTCGATCCGTTTGAATACCGTTTTCCACACAACATGAGTCCATGCAGTCGAACGACCCGGTTTCCGGTCTTCCGGACCCCCAAATCAGGCCATATGCCTGGAGAGGCTGCATCCCATTTCCCGATGTTTGCCACGCCCATGATCAAGTCTTTTAATATTATCCAGTTCTTGCTAAAAATTGAAGGAGGATGATGAAGGGAGAATGAAGGGAGCCGCCACAAACATTTTTGTCGGTTTGATGAAAATAAAAGTCTCCTTTATTGATCACTGATTTTAAAATCCATCCTCGAAACTTTTAGAACCCAAAAGTCTTAAAAAAAGAAGCGGCTTGAGTGTTTGACAGGTTTTTATCCCATCTCCCAAAAGTGACCAGATTTTATACATAGAGCCCTATGCACTTGTTCCATGTTACGAAACAATCAATATCCACATATTTATCCACAGCCCCTCAGAAGCTGATGTGAGAATTCATCCCGCAAGGAGAAAAACGGGAAAAGCCAAAAGCGGGATCGAGCTCCCAGCCTCATTGAATGAGCGGCAAGGACTCCACGCGGATCAACAGCCTGAAAACGGTAAAAAAATGGCGAATCCGCAATTAGCATTCCGAACACATCAACCACCCGCCACTAAGCTTTTGCTGTAGTGGGGGGTTTGCAGTTCAAGCATTCAATTCAGACTGCGATAGGCGGGTTGATTTTCGCCTTTTGAGCAATGTTTAACGCGGCATTGAGATCCGCATTCATGGTGTGGTCGCATTTTTGACAGGAGAAACGGGCTTGAGA
>JAKAYF010000078.1 GCA_021816465.1 Nitrospirota bacterium | reverse complement strand
TTCAAGGGTCCCTTAACGCCTTCCCCCGGACCGGTCCTCACCTCAGAGGAGGATCCCCTGACCTCCGTCAGTGGGCTTTTTTCCTGTCACCTGACGGACGAGATCGGAAAGCTTTTCATGAAGACGCTCCGAGATGGCCAGAAGGCGCTGGAACTCGACCTTTGCAAGCGCGTGATTGCCTTCGGAAAGACGTTTCAGGAGGCGCCTTGCTGAGGCGTGAAGCCTGTCATGGATCGGTTCAACCTCCAGATATTCCGGGAATTCGGAATATCGCTTTTTCCCCTTCAGGTAATACCATTTTCCAAAACGACAATTTTCGGCCCCTTCTTCCGGTTCCCGGGAGATGCCTTGAGGAGATTCGAGAATCTGTCGGATCTCCTCAATCCATCTCCGGTGGTCGATCTGGACATAAAGGAGAGGAAGGTCCTCCCTTGTCCAGATGGTGGAAGCCGCTTTTTTCCAAAGAGGATCCGGAGACCAGTCCCGAACCCAGTCATGGACGCAGTCCGCCGGCATCGGTCTGCTGATGGCGTATCCCTGAACCTGATGGCAGTTGATCTGGGCAAGGATGGTTCCCGTATGAACCGACTCCACACCCTCTGCAATAGACTCCCGCTGGAATGTGTGGGCAAGTGATGTGATCGCCTCCACCAGAACCAGATCGTTGATATTTTCATGCATGGTCCGGACAAAACTCTGGTCGATCTTGATGGTGTTCACCGGCAACCGCTGGAGGTATGTCAGGGACGAATGGCCGGTGCCGAAATCGTCCAGGGTGAATCGGACGCCCAGCCGGATTGCCTCTTCCATGACCGGAATGACTTTTTCCAGATTTTCAAGGGCTGCCGATTCAATGATCTCAAGGTGGATGGCTTCTGGCGGAACATCGGGAAAGGTTTCAAGGCAGATTTTGAGATCGTCTATAAAATGGCCGGATTCCAGATGGCGCGGCGAAATATTGATGCTGATCCGGAGATCAAGCCCCAAGCTTCTCCACTCACGAATCTGGGAAAGGGCAGATTGCATGACGAAATTGCCGACGGGAATGGCAAGGTGGGTTTTCTCCACCAGGTCTATGAAGGAGGACGGAAAGAGAATCCCCTCCTCCGGATGTTGCCAGCGAATGAGCGCTTCCATGCCGGTCACCACCCCCCGGGAAATATCGACCTGAGGCTGGTAGTGCAGGAAAAACTCCCCCCTGTCGAGACCTTCCATGATCCGTTCGATCAGCGGATTGACGGTTGTTTCTTCATCGATCTTCGTAAAGCTTGCGATATACCAGCAGATTTCACCTTCATGGTTTCGCACGGCGCTGATCGAGATGCTCTGGAGGTAGCACTCGCCGCTTTTTTTCCGGTTCCAGATCTTGCCGTTCCAGAACCCTATTTCATGGACTGATTTCCACATGGCATCGTAAAAAAGATGGTCATGCCGGCCGCTTGAAAGGATCCGCGGGGTTTTTCCGAGCACTTCTTCAGGGGAGTATCCGGTAACGGCGCAGAAGGCGGGGTTGACGCGAACGATACACGCCGCGGCATCGGTAACCATGATGGCTTCCGATGTATTCTCGATGATTGTTTTGGCAAGAAGGCTATCCATGCCAAACTCTAATATTTAAAGAAGTTCAAGTCAATATGGAGATTTTAAATGATGATCTGTGATGATTCATCATGATTCCTGAACATCACTTTCCGGAGAAAGCATCATTGCCGTTCCCGTCTCAAGACGGCTTTTTGGCAAAACAGATAAGATGAAGACGGTTGTAATGACCGGCCATCAAATAGTCGGGCATATATCCACCGTCGAGAAAAAACCGGACATTCTCCCCAAGTCTCAGCATCGTGCAGACAGAGATCTTGTGGCATGTTTTCGGGGCGGCCTCCTCGATGGCCCTCATCAGGGCGGCGCCGATTCCTTTTCTCTGGTGGTCCGGGGAAACAGAAAGCTTCCGGACAACCCAGACTCCCTCAAGATCCCTTGCCCTGACCGATCCAAGAACCTCTCCCGTTTTTGAACGGGCCACAATGACTGTCATCTCCTGAAGGTCGGACAAAAGCTCCCCGCTCGTTTCTCCCGTCCAGAGAGCAACATCAAATTCACCCGAATGATGAGCAAAAGCTTTTGCCTGAATAGCAAGGACAGAAGGAACATCCTCCGGCAGAGCCGGAGAAAGGGTGATGTTCTCTGTCATGAAAATGCGCCCAGACGGTTTAGGAGAATTTCAGGCGAAACGGCATAAGGAGACAGGTCCCGGACATACCGGATCGTTTTTAAAATATCGCTTGTCTGGATCATCTCCGCTTCCGGAACCGGCGCCCCAGAGACCATGGGCGTTGCGACATACCCCGGACAAATGGCAAAAGCCTTCACGCCGTGGGGGGCCCCTTCGGCCAGAAGAGACCCGGTCAGTCCCCGAAGCGCGAACTTGGTCATCGAATACAGCGATGAGCCTGCCCATGCCTCCGTTCCTGCAACGGAGGAGATATTGACGATCAGTCCGCTGCCTCTTTCTTTCATCCCGGGAAGAATCGCCTGCGACAGGAGAAACGGTGCCCGGAGATTCACAGACATCAGGGTTTCGTAGTCCTTGTCCGTCAGTTTCTCGATGGGGGCGAAGACGAGCCCGCCGGCATTGTTCACCAGAATATCGACCCGGGGAAGCTCTTCACGGACTTTTCGGATCAGGCTCCTGATCCCCTCATCGGTTGAAAGATCCGCCGCATGAGAGATCGCCTTGCCTTTTTTCGACCGGGCTTCCGCAAGGAAGCTCTCCAGAAGCTCATGTCGTCTGCCGGTCACAAGGACCGTATAGCCTTCCTCCAGAAGACCCATGGCAACCTCACGGCCGATTCCGGAGGTCGAACCCGTTACAAGCGCTGTCAAAACACCCATATTTCTGCCTCCTTGAAAGTGATTGGCTAAATCGTTTTTCGCGTGACCCTTTTGGCTCCCCATACATCCTCGGCATACTGAAGAATGGTCCTGTCACTTGAAAATTTCCCCATATTGGCCACATTCAGGATCGATGACCGCGCCCATTTTTCCTGGTCTCGGTAGGCCAGATCCACGGCTTTCTGGGCATTTCTGTAGGATGCGTAGTCCGCCAGAAGAAAGAACGGGTCAGCCGTCAGGAGAGATTCGACGACCGGTTTGTAAAGAGTCGGGTTATCGGGCGAAAAATACCCCGAGCCGATCATGTCGATCGCCTGTTTCAGGTCCTTTTGGGTTTCATAGTGTTCCCATGGACGATACCCGGTCTTTTTCAGATGGAGGATCCCGTCAGCCTTCATTCCAAAAATGAAGATGTTCTCCTCCCCCACTTCGGAGGCAATTTCAATATTGGCTCCGTCAAGGGTTCCGATCGTCAGCGCACCGTTTAAGGACAGCTTCATGTTTCCGGTTCCGGAAGCTTCGGTTCCCGCAGTCGAGATTTGCTCTGAAAGATCCGCCGCGGGAATGATCATCTCGGCGTTCGAAACACTGTAATTGGGGATGAAGACCACCTTCAGGCGATTTCCGACACGATGGTCGTGATTCACGATCTCGCCGACATCATTGATCAGGCGGATGATCATCTTGGCCATCTGATACCCTGGAGCCGCCTTTCCGGAAAAGATCACCGTTCTCGGCTGATGATCCTCTCCCGGGGAACTGATAATCTCCTGATACCTCGTGACCACGTGAAGGACATTCAGGAGTTGCCTCTTGTATTCGTGGATCCGCTTGATCTGGACATCGAAAATCGAGTCCGCCGGAACCTCCACGTGAAGGGTATTTTTGATGAAAGAGGCAAGGCATTCCTTGTTCTTCCGCTTGACCTCGAGAAAAGCCGACCTGAAATCTCCATCGTCCGCAAGTGGCACCAGGTTCTTTAAAAGGGAGAGATCCCTTGTCCACTCCGAGCCGATCTTCTCCGATATCAGCGATGAAAGACCCGGATTTGCCTGTTTCAGCCATCGCCTTGGGGTGATCCCGTTGGTGATATTGATGATTTTGCCGGGAGAAAATCGTTCAAGATCCGAAAAGATCGTCTCCTTCATCAGATCTGTATGGATTTTGGCCACTCCGTTGACCCGGTGGCTTCCGACAAAAGCCAGGTGAGCCATGCGAACCTTCTTGGGTGGACCGTCATCGATGATGGAAATTCTCTGGAGAAGGGCGTTATCGCCGGGATAGCTTGCCCGGACCTCTTTCAGGAAGCGATAGTTGATCTCATAGATGATCTGCATGTGCCTTGGAAGGACCGACTCCATAAGATCCACCGGCCAGGTCTCGAGAGCCTCCGGCATCAGCGTGTGATTGGTGTAGGCAAAGGTTTTTGTCGTAATCGAAAAAGCCCTGTCCCAGTCGAGATGTTTTAGGTCGACAAGAATGCGCATCAGTTCGACGATCGCAATGGAGGGGTGGGTGTCGTTCAGCTGGATCGCCACCTTGTCCGGGAGGCGATCGAAGTTGTCATGATATTTTCCGAACCGGTAAAGGATGTCGGAAAGCGATGCCGAGACAAAAAAGTATTGCTGCTTGAGCCGCAGTTCCCGCCCCATGAGAGTGGAGTCATCGGGATAAAGGACCTTCGAGATGTTCTCCGACTGGTTCTTGTCCTCGACGGCCTTGATATAATTTCCCTCATTGAAATAGGAAAGCTCAAATTCGTGGGAAGCTTTCGCGGACCAGAGCCTCATATTGTTGACGGTATTGGTCATGTAGCCGGGAACCGGGGTGTCGTAGGCCATGGCCATGACGTCGCTCGTGTCCACCCAGTGATAGCGGACAACCCCCTTTTCATCGGCATACTCCACAACCCGTCCATAGAACTTGACCGGATAGAGGACCTCAGGACGGGAGAACTCCCACGGATTTCCGTAACGAAGCCAGTTGTCCGGGCTCTCCACTTGCTGTCCATTCAGGATCCGCTGAAAAAACATTCCATATTCGTATCGGATTCCATATCCGAATCCCGGGATCCCAAGTGTCGCCATGGAGTCCAGGAAGCAGGCGGCAAGTCGCCCGAGGCCGCCATTTCCGAGACCTGCATCGGGCTCGGCCTCAAAGACATCGTCAGGAGAAATGGAGAGATCCTCCAGCGCCTTCTTGGCCATTTCGAGAAGACCCAGATTGTCGAGGCAATTCGAAAGAGCCCTCCCCATGAGAAACTCAAGGGAAAAATAGTAGACACGCTTGACATCCTGATCGTAATAGCTCCTCAGCGTGCTCATGAGCTCACTGACAACCTTGTCGCGGGCAACATGGGAAAGGCTGACAAACCAGTCGTGGGCCATGGCGTTGATCTGGTCCTTGCCCGCCGAATACGTGAGGTGGTCAGAAATAAGCTGTCTCAAGGAATCGATCTGTTCGTCAGGAAGTCTGACATCTTGCTCACCCATGCGGTTCTCCTGTCAACAACAAGAATAAGTTCCGGATCCATCAGCTGGCGTTCGGTGAGGGGAAAGGAGTGGTGGAGGAAGAGCCAGAAGACTGGCTCTTCCTGGAGGAAAGCTAAAAGAAACCGGGAAAACCCATCCCTGGCCCCATCATGCCCGGATACATGCCCCCGCCGAACCCTCCGTCCATCGGGCCCATCATTTCATCATAGGGCATGGGTGGCGGTGGTGGAGACGCCGCATGGATATGGTGCGCGCGAATGACGGGAATGATCTTTGTCGTTCCATCGAGCAGTTTCCGGGTGACAGGCTTTGAGATGGTTCCCATGACCTCGACATCTCTGCCTGCCTTGTAGCGATCCTCCGGAAGAGGCTCATCGGTCAGGATCTCGAATGTTCCCATCGACGGCTTGTCATGATCGGGATGAAGCTCTTTTCCAAGAGGATACTCCCGAACATCGACCTGCCCCAGGAGTCCCTCCCTTTTGACGCTGATGATCTCCCCACCAAGGATAACATGCTGCCCTTCAAGCGCATGGGGATGATGTTCGATTTCCCGGAACAGGATCGAACGGTCCGCCCACTTGACCTCATTGCCGCTAAAAGGGGGCGGATCGAAATAGGAACAGCCTCCAGAAAAAGCCAAAACAGAAAACGTCGCAAAGGCGAGAAGCGCCGGGGCGTTTTTTCTTTTGCTTCTGATGGAGGAATTTTTGACGCCGATGATCATTGTCTTGCCTCCCAGGGTCTGAATGTTCTGTAACGGTACGACACAAGAAACACCAAGAGCATAGCACCTCGACATGGAAAAAAAAATGAACCGGAGCCAAAGAAAGCTTCCTGACGCCGGGGAAAGCCGGAAAACACCCGAATTTACCCCCTTATTGACCGGGGATCGTGGCCATCCGAGAGCAAAGGGGAAGACTTGGCGCATCCCCTCATGATCTAATAGATCTATAAAACATGATCTCACTTGCCAGAAAAATCTTTTTTACCTTGTGATCAACCCTTAAGGAGACCTCATGAAACTTCTTGCAGTCCATCCGAGCTCCCTGATGTACACCAAAATATATCTGAGACTTGAACCGCTTGGTCTTGAGCTTCTCGCCCAGGCCGCAAGAAAGGCCGGCCACGACGTTTATCTGATCGATCTCCAGGTCGAGACCCATCAGGACCTCTACAAGGTCATCGACTCGTGGAAGCCGGATGCGGTGGCTTTTTCCCTGAACTACCTTGCCAATGTTCCCGAAGTGGTCGATCTGTCAAAAATGGCAAAGGCGAGACTTCCCGAATCCTTCGTTTTTGTCGGCGGACACAGTGCCTCTTTTGTCGCCAAAGACATTATAGAGCATTCCGGAGGGGCGATCGATTGCGTTTTGAAAGGGGAAGGCGAAGCGGCGGTCGTTCCGCTCCTCCTTGCGGCAGAAAACGACCGGAATGCGGTGATCAAGGTCCCGGGCGTCATCACAGCCGACGGAGAGGGACCCCCTCCCCTCTTTGTCGAAAGCCTCGACGATCTGAGACCCGCCAGGGATCTGTTGAGACACCGGAAAAAATATTTTATCGGAGCCCTTGATCCCTGCGCCTCCATCGAGTTTGCCCGGGGGTGCCCATGGGACTGCTCTTTTTGCAGTGCCTGGACTTTTTATGGTCGAAGCTACCGAACCGTCAGCGCCGACCGGGCGGTCGAAGATCTGGCCTCAATCGCCGAGCCTGGCGTTTTTATAGTGGACGATGTCGCCTTTATTCAGGACAAGACCGGCTTTGAAATTGGAGAGGCGCTCCTGAAAAAGGGGATCAAGAAAGAATACTACCTCGAAACCCGTGGAGATGTTCTTCTCCGGAACAAGGAGGTGTTCCGGTTCTGGAAAGAGCTTGGCATGCGCTATATGTTCATGGGAATCGAGGCGATCGACGAGGAAGGGCTGAAACTTCATCGGAAGAGGACATCCCTTGGAAAAAACTTTGAAGCGCTGGAGTTTGCCAGGTCTCTTGGAATCACCGTTGCCATCAATCTGATCGCCGATCCGGACTGGGACCGAAAACGCTTTGAAGTCGTCAGACAATGGTGCCTTGAGATTCCGGAAATCGTGAACATCAGCGTCAACACCCCTTACCCGGGAACGGAGAGCTGGCTGACCGAGTCGAGGAAAATCCAGACCAGGGACTACCGGCTGTTCGACATCCAGCACGCCGTATTGCCGACAAGGCTCCCTCTTCATGAGTTTTACGCCGAACTGGTCAAAACACAGCAGGTATTAAACATGAAACATCTTGGGTG
>JAKAYF010000077.1 GCA_021816465.1 Nitrospirota bacterium | reverse complement strand
CCACGGACTGAGCCTTCCTGATCATCCGATTTTTATAAAGATGCGGACCGATTTATCTGAGTCTTTTGAACGGGCGGAACGATATCATTCTCTCCCCGGGAAACTTGCAGACTGGCTCACTTATCCCCTCCTGCTTTCAAAACGTGCTTTTCTTAAACGAAAAGTCCGGAAAAAATCCCATTTCCCGGTCTGGGAACCGCTTTTCCTTTCTCTTGAACGTGCGCTGGGGCTATCTGCCAAGGATTGCCTGTCTGTCCAACGCATTTTTCTGGACCTGTTCGAGGGAAATCTCTATCTGTTCAATGAGCAGCTCCTCCGCGAGAGGCTTTTCCTGATGGCGGACAATCTTGGTATTCGCCTTGAAAAATCCGGGAGAGATCCTGTTGAAATACGAAACGAGGGAAGGCGAGGATTCCTCGACCTGAAAACAGGCAAACGATTTGATCGCTTTCTGGATCTTTCTTCGTCCGTCAAGCCGTTCGGGACAGAAAAACGGGCTCTTGAGATTCCCCGTTCGCTGTATCCGGACCTTTGGCCGGCCATCCTTCTGATCGATGGGGATGAGACCCTTCAATCTCTTTTCCTGGTGTTGACAAAGAAAACAGATGATCATCTGATGGCCAGGCTTCACTTCTCCGGATCTTCTGAAACGGCCTCTTCACGTCTTTCTGATCTCTTTCCCTCCTTGTTTTTTGAGATTCGTCCGGAAGAGTTTTCTGAAACAACAGTGCCGATGGTCGTCCTTTCAGGGCAATCTGCCCCTCTTTCTGCATCGGGGCCCTATTCCCTGGCAGCAGGGAACCTCTCTCTGCTAAGAGATCCGGCTTCGCTCCCTTTTCTGGACGAAGAGTGGGTTCTGTCCCTTTATGAGGCAATTCCTTTGCGGAAACGAACTCTGAACTCTTAATTTGATTTTTTTGTTGTCTTCTTTATTCTTCTTTAAGGGAAAATTCCCATCTCAGGAGTTTCCTTGAAGAAGGGGCTTTCTGTTTTTTGTGACCAGCTGGAAGAGTTTTTCTGGGCCCATCGGGGGAAGAGCTCGTTCTCCGAGGGGAGATATTCGTGTTTGTTCTGTGGAGTGGTCCTGCTCATACTCCTGTAGGCGCTTCATGCTTGACAATATAGTCCGGGGGGCTATACGATCTTCAGGTAAGAGATTGTCCTTCGCTACATGAACTGCCAGCTGATTTTTTCGAACACAATCCTCTGTATCAAGGATGTCCTCCTGATAGAGATATGGGAACTCCCATGATGAATCCATGGGAAGATCCAGATATTGGCCCAGAGGGTCCTTGCTGTCATTTTCCGGGTGTCATCGCGACGAGGTCCGCTCCCTGCGAAAGGTGCCCGAGCGGATCTCGTCCAATTTTCAAGAACAATGAGTTTGCTTAAGGAGATCAGATGACTGCACCAGAGCGTTTTTCCCATTCAGAAGCCATGGAGATTCTCCTTCGGGGTGTTTCGAGTATCCATCATGCTGAGGATCTGGCTTCAAAACAGGCAAATTTCCTGAAAACGGGAAAGCCCCTGCGGATCAAGGCCGGTTTTGATCCAACAGCTCCGGATCTTCATCTGGGTCACTTTGTTCTGCTTAAAAAATTGCGCGAGTTTCAGGATCTTGGCCATCAGGTCCTTTTTTTGATTGGAGACTTTACCGCAATGATTGGGGATCCAACCGGTCGCTCAGAACTTAGAAAACCGTTGACTCAGGAGCAGATTGAGGAAAACTCCAGGACTTATACGAATCAGGTATTTCGTGTGCTTGATCCATCAAGGACGGAGGTCTTGTATAACAGCTCCTGGATGCGGGAGATCGGAGTCGAGGGAATGATTCGCCTGGCAGCGAAGGAAACGGTTGCCCGATTTCTGGAACGGGATGATTTCAGTCAGAGAATGGAGAAAGGACTTCCCATTTTTCTGCACGAGCTTCTTTATCCCCTGATTCAGGGATATGACTCGGTTGCGATGCGTGCAGATGTCGAGCTCGGCGGTACCGATCAGCTCTTCAATCTTCTTGTTGGCCGGGACCTGATGAGAAGTCACGAGATGTCCCCGCAGGTGGTGATGACCATGCCTCTTCTGGTGGGGCTTGACGGAGAGCGGAAGATGAGCAAAAGCCTGAAAAATGCCATCGGTCTCCTTGAAGCTCCGGATGAAATGTTTGGAAAGGTGATGTCCATTCCCGATGCGCTGATGCCGGACTGGATCACGCTTTTGACCGATCTTCCCCTGTCAATACTGGACGGGCACCCGAGGGATGCGAAAATGGCCCTGGCGTCAGCCATTGTCACTCGATTCCACGGAGAGGAAGCGGCAGAAATCTCCAGGGAGAATTTCATCAGGACATTTTCCAGAAGGGAAGTTCCGCTTGATATGCCGGAATTTGTTCTGGAGGAACCGTTTCCCATGAAGCTTTC
Organism: Nitrospirota bacterium; assembly: GCA_021816465.1. Lineage (GTDB taxonomy): Bacteria > Nitrospirota > Leptospirillia > Leptospirillales > Leptospirillaceae > Leptospirillum. The sequence continues at coordinate 5,270 of JAKAYF010000077.1, read as the reverse complement.
CACCATCATGGTTAAGGTGGGCGCATCTCCGAGCGAGTCCCAGGCCAAGCAGCTGATCAGACAGAATTCTGTTGATGTTGACGGAGTGACTGTGACGGATCCCTTTCATCTGATGGAGTCGGCGGGGTTTCAGATGCGGGTGGGAAAACGATTCCATTGCCGGGTGAAGAAATCATGAGCGCTACCGTCTCCAACCGGAACCGATCTGGCGTCTTTTCGGGAAAATCCGTTTTCTTGTCTCTCCTGATCGTTTCTTCTCTATGGATCAGGGCGGTGCATGCCAACGGTGTCGAGGAGGTCACTCTGCCGGCGGACACCATTTCGAAGCTTTCGATCGAATCACATGTCTACCATAGCGAACTTGGTCAAAAATCGCTTTCGGTCTACGCTGTTGCCCAGGTGGCGGATGACCGGGTTTCTGATGTGACCGTCCCGGTCCTGGGGCTTGGTGCCCAGGTGGCAGGGCATGTTCACGGAGTTTATGCGGATATCGGTGATTTTGTTCGCAAAGGTCAGCCACTGGTGAGAATCTATAGTCCTGACTATATCGACGCACAGGCGGCCTATCTGGGGGCAATAGCGCTTTTGAAGGCTTCTCCCGGGGACTCCGCTTCTCTTTCCGTACTGGCTTCTGCAACAGAGCGTCTCCGCAATATGGGTGTCTCCAAACGGGAAATCGATGAGCTCAGGAGGTCGGGGCACCCTCATCGGGAACAGATGATCCACTCTCAGATTAATGGCGTTGTCCTGTTCAAAAATGTGGTCAAGGGGCAGACGATTACTGCGGGACAACGGCTTTTTGAGATTGGGAATATCGATATCATAAGGGTTAATGGACATGTTCCCCAGGAGATGGTTCATCGGGTCCACCTTGGGGATCCCCTTCAGGTGTTTCTGCCTGATGGGAAAGGAGCTGTGTCTGGTCATGTTGTCTACATAAGCCCTGTTGAGGACCCTGTTACGAGAACAGTATTGGTCCGGGGGCTTTTTCCAAACCGCCCTCTCAGGATCCGTCCGGGCATGTTTGTGACCATGAAGATCGGACTGTCAGGCAATAAGCCCCGATTCTGGCTTCCCAGGCGGGCTGTATATCTCGAGAACGGCCGAGTCGTTGTATTTGTGGAAACATCTGCTGGCCATTTCCGGATGATCCCTGTCAAAAGGGGCAATGCCTGGGGTGGACGGGTTCCTGTGACCGGTCCCTTTCCACCGGCCCCCCGCATCGTTGACGAGAACGGGTATTGGGTCAAGGCTCAGTTTGAACGCATGAAGAAGTCGGATAACTGAAGGTGGCAAAACGATATTTCAGCTGGGTTCTTGAGAACCGCTTCCTGATTTTTGCTCTGGCCATCTTTCTTCTGGGTGCCGGTATCCTTTCGATAAGACAGCTTACCGTTGATGCTCTGCCGGATGTGGCGCCGGTCTCCGTGACGGTCCTGACGGAGGTTCCGGGAATGGCCCCGGTCGAAGTTGAGCGCCAGGTGACCAATACGATCGAAATGGTTATGAATGGTATCCCGGGTGTTGTCAGGATCCGTTCCAAGACCTTGTTTGGTCTCTCCCAGGTAACGGTGCTGTTCCGTCCGGATGTGGATATCTATCGGGCGAGATCCCAGATCATGGAGAAACTGACCGAAACGCGCGGCTCTCTTCCTCCGGGGGTTTCTCCCATCATGGGTGCCGTATCCACTCCGACAGGGATTGTTTATCGCTATACGATCGAGGGCCAGGGGAAGGACCTGATGCAGCTTCGGACCCTTCAGGACTGGGTTGTGAAGCGACAGCTTCTGACTGTGCACGGTATCGCTGGGGTCCTTTCCTATGGAGGGTATGTCAAGGGCTATTTCGTCAATATCGACCCGCATCGTCTTCTGGCCCACCATCTGACCTTTTCCCAGGTTCTTCCTGTCTTTTCCTCGAACAATGAAAATGTGGGCGGGGGGTTTGTCAATACCGGAGGGGAGACCTATCTGGTCAGAGGGGTCGGGCGGCTGATCGGAAGAAAGGATCTTGAGCGGATGGTTGTCTCTTACGACAACGGCATCCCTGTCCGGATCAGCGACATTGCCCAGGTTGAGATCTCTCCGGAAGTTCGAAGGGGAGCCGCTCTTCTTGACGGAAAGGAGGTTGTGAAGGGTTCCGTGATCATGCTCCGCGGAGAAAATGCCCTCAAAACCCTTGACCGGATCCACAAGAAGGTTGATGAAATCAATGCCCATCTTCTTCCGCCCGGTGTGAAAATCGTTCCTTTCTCGGAGGCGGCCCCGCTCATCAAATCCGCCATCAAAACGGTTGTCCACTCGCTTCTTGAGGGCTCGGTCCTCGTCCTTTTGGTTCTGGTGCTTTTTCTTGGTCGTCCGGGGGCATCCCTGGTCGTGGCGCTGACGCTTCCGCTGTCAATTTTGATCACCTTCCTGGTCATGAGTCGCATCCACCTGACTGCGGACCTGATGAGTCTCGGGGGAATTGTCATTGGTATCGGCATGATGGTCGACGGTTCGATCGTAATGGTCGAGAATATGGAACATCTTTTTCCCCAGGGTGGGGAAGGGATCCCGGTATGGGAGATCCGTGATGCCGCCCTTGAGGTCTTTCGTCCCATTCTCTTTGCCATCGCCATTATTGCCGCCGTCTTTCTTCCGATTCTTTATCTGCCGGGAATACCAGGGAAGATGTTTTCCCCCATGGCAAAAGCGATTCTGATTTGTCTCGGCGCCTCGCTCTTTCTGACCATGACGCTGGTTCCACCCCTGATGACATTTGTCCGGGGGCGTCAGGATGGTTTTCTGGCAAGACTGGGCGAGGGGATCTTTATCAGGATTAAAAGGGGCTATGGCCAAATCCTTTCGGTGTCGCTCCGCTATCGCTGGTGGGTGATGGGTGCCGGAGCGCTGACGATTCTTGTTGGAGGCATTGCCCTCTCCAGAATCGGAACGGAGTTCATTCCTGTTCTTGACGAGGGTTCCCTTCTGATCATTGCGGACTTGTGGCCATCTGCCTCGATGGACGAAACGGCAAAGGCCAGCAGGGTCATCGATTCCATTCTTCATCGGTACCCTGAGGTGGAGCTGGACCAGGCCAGAATAGGCCGTGCACAGTCAGGCACCGATACGGATGTGCCTTCCCATGCGGAAATATATGTCAAGCTGAAGGATCATTCCCTGTGGTCGCCAAAAATGACCAAGGAAAAACTGGTTTCTCAGCTGGAAAGGTCCCTGACCCGGGCTCTTCCTTCCGTTTCGTTCGATATTTCCCAACCTATCGAGGAGCGAATCGACGAGATGGTTTCCGGAGTCAAGGCCCAGGTGGCGATCAGGGTCTATGGTGATGACCTGAATGCCCTGGCTGCTTACGGAAACAGGATCTCCCAGGAAATTTCAGGCGTCAGGGGGGTTCACGATGTCACGGTCCAGCGCATTATGGGACAGCCGAATATCATTATCCGCGTAAAAAGAGATGCCTTGTTCCGGGCGGGTCTTTCTGTTTCGGACATTCTCGGTATTGTTCAGCAGGGGATTGGTCCTGACGGAGTCATGACACAGATTTTGAGAGGCGTCAGGCGGATCAATGTCCATATTCGTCTCCAGAAGCCATTCAGGGATTCGATGGAGAGTATCCGGTCCATTCCGGTGCTGACGCCTGGAGGTCTTGTCCTGACGCTTGGAGAAGTTGCTACCGTAAGCCGGGAGATTGGCCCCGCAAGAGTTTTTCATGAAGGGGGAAATCGGCTTTTAATGGTTCAGTTCAACATCCGGGGACGTTCGACGAGCCATGTTGTTGACGAGATCCGGAATCTGATTCGCGCCCATCTTCCACCTCCGCAGGGAATGAGACTTTCTTATGCCGGCGAGTTTCAGAATACCCAGATTACGATGGATCGTCTGAAAATTCTGGTGCCGCTGACCCTTATGATCGTTTTTATTTTGCTCTACTGGAACTTCAGGTCTCTGTCCTATTCCCTCCTGATTCTTCTGAATATTCCTTTTTCCCTGACAGGTGGGGTTTTGGCACTCCTCCTGTCTCATGAATATCTATCCATTCCTGCTTCGATCGGCTTTATTGCCCTGTTTGGCGTTGCTGTCCAGAATGGTGTCCTTCTCCTGTCTTTTGCCAAGGAGGCAAGGGAGAAAGGGGTGGGGGTATTTGAGGCGATAACCCAGGCGGGCGGCAGGAGAGTCAGGCCAGTTTTGATGACTGCGCTGGTGGGCGGTCTGGGTATCCTTCCGCTCCTTCTTTCGCATGAGACGGGTGCGAATATCCAGCGGCCGCTTGCGGCCGTTGTCATGGGGGGGCTTGTCAGCTCGACGGCAATGACCCTTCTGGTTCTTCCTGCTATTTACTCGATTGTTTTTGCTCCAAAAGGGGAAAGGGAAGGTCATGGGTGATATGAAGCGGTCTTTGAATTCTGTTTTTGTTCGTCATGTAGCATTTGAGGGGCCGGGAATCCTTTCCGGCATACTGACGTCCATGGGGTTCTCCCTCAGTATTTATGAGGCCACGGATGGCGATCTTTCCGGCGTTGATCCCGGAGATTTGCTTGTTGTTCTGGGAGGACCGATTGGCGCCTATGATGATATGGACTACCCATTCCTCCATGATGAAATGAAGCTGATCGAAAGAGCTCTCAAGAAGGGAGTCCCGGTTATCGGTATCTGTCTCGGCAGCCAGCTTGCCGCCAGAGTCCTGGGGGCAAGGGTTTATCCCGGAAAGTCCAAGGAGATTGGCTGGGGCGAGGTTCATCTGACCGGGGAGGGACTTCTCTCTCCTCTGGGCTGTGATGGTGGCATCGATGGAGTGAAGGTACTGCACTGGCATGGCGATACATTTGATCTTCCGGCCAATGCGACGAGGCTTGCGGAAACATCTGTGACGCCCAACCAGGCGTTTTCGGTCGGGAACTCTTTGCTGGCACTGCAGTTTCATCTTGAAGTGACCGCTGGCGATCTTGAAAGATGGTTTGTTGGCCATTCCTTTGAAATTTCAAAAACCGAAGGGATTTCTGTCGGGGACCTGCGTCGCCAGACCGCGCTCTACGCAGAGCGATGTGAAAAAGCGGGAGAGGCTGTTTTTCGAAATTTCCTTTCCCGAGCTGGACTTCCCCAATAATAGCCGGTCCTCCCCGAGCGCTCACTGTTCCGGAATCAAGGGCCGCTTGACAAAAAAGGAAGAGGAGGCTATAACTAGCCTCCTCCGAGAGACCTGAAAAAAGCAAAGCAGGGAAAGCGGGGGAGGGGTTGACAGGGATGATCGGGAAGTGTAGGATCAAACGG
>JAKAYF010000076.1 GCA_021816465.1 Nitrospirota bacterium | reverse complement strand
CCCGTCCTTTCGGGCTTCCTCGATCAAACGTGTCATTTCCTGACGGGATCCCCCATCGATCTTCCGACCTCTTTTTCCTCCAAAAGAGCGTCCACTTTTTTTTAAGCATCAGGAGAGTGGCCGCCTCTGCCAGGGCTTTCTCTTTCCGGAGAAGCTCGCTTTCCAGCTGCCGGATCGTTTTGGCCTGCTGGGATACCTTTTCCCTCTGCGCCTTTTCAGGGAGAGAGCCCAACCCCTCCAAAACCGTTTTCTTCCACTCCCCGATCTGTTCCGGGTAGAGGCCCTTTTTACGGCAATACTCTCCCAACTCGTGTTCATTTAAGGACATTGTTTCGAGAAGGATTGAAAGCTTCTCTTCCGAGCTCATGGAAGACGTTTCCCGATCTTTCAAAAGGGCAGTTCCCATTGATCGGGATCGATATTTTGTCCTCCAGGTATAAAGAGTATCAACAGGAATCCCTGTTTCCCGGGACAAGGTGGGGATATATTCGTTCTGAGGAGAAAGCATTCTCTTGACGATGCTTTCCTTGAATTCCAATGCGTATTGTTGACCCATGTTTTCTCTCCTCGCCTGCTTAGTTTTGGATCAATCTTCTCCTCAAAGACTCCTCAAAGTCATGCGACAATTATCCTGACACAGGGGGGTGGCATTGGGAGTGGAAGCGATCCGAAGCGGCTATCGGACCCTCTTTGTCGGAGCCCAGTCCTTGATCGCCTCGTTGACCCGGTTCCATCAGGAAGGGCGTCTGGAAGAAAAGCTTAAGCAGCTGGCCCAGTACAAATTATTGATCATCGACGAAATCGGATATATCCCGATTGACCAGCTTGGGGCCAACCTGTTTTTTCAGCTGATCTCCCGGCGCTACGAGAAAGGCTCGATGATCCTCACCTCGAACCAGTCCTATGCCAACTGGGGAGAGATCTTTGGAGACCCGATCATTGCCAGTGCCATTCTGGACCGGGTTCTCCATCACGCCACCACGGTCAATATCAAGGGAGAAAGCTACCGACTCAAGGAAAAGCGGAAATCAGGACTCTTCTCTCGACATTCGGACGAACCAAAAATAGAAACTCTTTAAAAACCAGAAAGGGGGTATTTTTCAAATCCTATAAAGGGGGTAATTTTCAATCCTATTGACAGAGTAAGAGGAGCGTTCGGCCTGAGGGGTTTCCGGGGCAATCTCCTGACCGTGGAAGATCGTGTATCCCAGCTCGCCGAACCAGCCAAGGACGATATTTTCGAGGTCGGATTCGGTGAGGGCTGGGGTCAAAAGGTCACCTTTGGACGAAGAGCCATTATTTTTTCATTCGTTTCTGCCCCGGGAAGTCACAAGACTGCCGAAAGCCCTTTCCTCTCGACGAGACTCAACAGCTTCAAGGAAGGACCGCTCGGACGTTTTTCCCCGATCTCCCATTTTTGGACTGTCGACAGACTCATATTCAGCACTGACGCAAACACGGCTTGACTGACATGCTCCTTCTCCCGCAAGGATTTGATCTTTTCGGGAGTCATTTTCTCAATCTTGGGGGTCGTCAATGCCTCCAACTCGTTCATTCGCCGCTTGTCGATCAGACCAATCCTGTGCAAGCCCAATGCAGTATCTTTCATTTCGCTTGCGATTCTACTGGTGCTTTTCTTTGGTCTCATTGCCCACCTCCACAAATTCACCCTCGGAAAGGGCCAAATCCACTTGCCGGTCATTCAGCTTGAGAAGATCCACGGCCATTTCCTGAAAGATTTTCAGTTCTTTGTCACTGATATTGTCTCGTTCGTTTTTCTCGAATCCGTAGAGAAAGACCCAGCGATCAACTTTTTGGGTCGCCACAATCACCCGGACCCCCCCGCGCTTTCCGCGTCCCGGAAGAGCCACCCGCTTTTTTAAGACGGATCCGCCAAGATCGGCGTCGATCATTCCCTGCTCCATTTCGGCAACGGCCTTGACGAGAGCTTGGTCCGACAATCCGTGCTTCTCTTTCCAACGCACAAACGTCCGAAGGAGGAGTATGCGTTTCACGGGTTAATTCTATCACTAAGTGGTATGGACAAAAAGACCCTCGTCACAGTTTTCTTCGGACTCTTTTAGCTCGGACAATCTCGTCGGCCTCGATCATGGCGCGGCGGGTGGTCGTATTGGGCGCCTTGAGTTCGAACGGGAGTTGCTTGTCTGCAACTACCCGCTTGAGAAAGACCCGAACGGCGTCAGACACAGACAGGCCCATATCTTCGAGGGTTTGGGCGGCTTCTTTTTTAATTTTTTCGTCAATTCGAACATGGATCATTTGGGTGTTCAACTCTTACCCCTCTGTGAATTCAGCCGATCGAATTTCCCCGGAAAGAAGTTTTGGGAGGAGAGAGTCCCTGAGCTTTTCCAGCTCCTTGATTAAGAGGAGGTTGACATACCAATGAGTAAACATAGGGCCCACAAAATTATTGAATGACCCGCCTACTTTTGTGGGACACTTCGGTACAAACAATCGTTTCATATCCTGAACTGTTACGTGACCTCATCCCGTCGTTTGTTTGTTTCGAGCGATTTCTGCGAAAAATGGACGAAGCAATTTTAGCTGATAATAAACAAAATACCTATCCTCGTTAGACTTTAAACAGGCTCGAAAAATATGTTGGGTCAGCCACCCTTCCCCCCTCTGTCCAGACAAATGTGTCTATAGACGTATCAGGATTGCCAGACCATGAAAACAGAATATCTCCATTTTTAATTCTATATTTATCAGCGAGTATTGTTTTTGTGAACTTTGTTTGTCCAGAAATCCCATTCTTAATCTCAGCAATCTTAACAACGGGAAGCCCACCTGGTTCTTCCGTAAAGTTAAAGTCTCTGAAAGCTGCTCCATTGATAAAATCCGCTATGTCATACCCTTTGCCTCACAAGCCATCCAGAAAATTCACACAGAACTCATAGAGAGGAAAAGAGAGTCTATGCAGAGTCACTCCGGAAGTATTGGCTCTGCCTGCTGAAATCCATCAGACCATATCAAAAAGCAGTATCTCGGCATTAGGTAGCCCCTTTAAGGAGATCAGCCCTTCATTCAGAATTTTGGCACCATCTCCAGCCTTCAGGATCTCTCCGTTAAGATCCACTCCTCCCCGAACTACCTGGACAAAAGCTACTCGACCTTCCCCCAAAGGGAATTTCACAAAAGATTCATTTTCCAGGAGGCTTCCATAAAAGGAAATGTCCTGATGGATGGTCAGGGATCCATTCCGACCATCAGATGATCCCAGAAGACATAACCTGTTTTTTTTGTCTTCGGCGGAGAAATGTTTCTGCTCATAGCCTGGAGTCAGGCCCATACGATTTGGCAAAACCCATATCTGGAGGAAATGGACCGGATCGCTTCCGGAGCCATTGGACTCGCTGTGCAAAATCCCGGACCCCGCAGTCATCCGTTGGATATCTCCGGGAACGATGGTTGAGCCATTTCCCATGCTATCCTGATGGTTCAGCGCACCGGATAAAACATAGCTGATGATTTCCATATCTTTGTGGCCGTGCTTGCCAAAACCCTGACCCGGCTGAACTCGGTCTTCATTGATAACCCGCAAACTGCCGAATTGCATCTGCTTCGGATTGTAATATTCAGCAAAGGAAAAGGTATGATAGCTATCGAGCCAGCCATGATTCGAATGTCCCCGTTCGGCGCTTTTCATGATTTCAATCATCTGATCCTCCCGAACATCACCCGATATGATTGCTTCCCTAAAAGAACTCGTAAATGAGCAGACCCGACCGATCCGTCTCGCCATTTGAGCCATTGGACGATCAAGAAATATATTATACCTCTCGTTGATAGTGTTGATCACATTAGCGTTTGACTGGAATGTTTTCCTGACCGCTGAAAATAAGCTTGAGATTTTACCCGGCATCCCATTTGACCCGATTGAACCAATCCCGATCATAGGGTTTTTCGTCTTGGGGTGTATAACGGTTCGGCTACGCAAAGAAGGCTCATTCGTTTTAGCTTCACCCAGAGATCTTGATGAACAGTCCCGTATCCCGGTCAGGGGAAACGAATGCATCAGGGAGAGTCCTGAAACTCCTCACACCAAAGGCTACTCCTGGTGACAGCCGGAGAAATCAATGCGGCTCTTGCCTGGGAAGAGGATCTGATTCAAGCTAGAGATAGAAAAAAGGATCCCCAGTCCCATAAAAGAGCGACATAGTAAGTTGACCAGATCGCAAGACTTACTGAAACTCCCAATCCAAAGGAAACGAATGGCTCTCCCCTCTTCCCCCACCCCATCAAGGATCAGTCTCTCGGGACTCTATCTTGTAAACTTCTTTCTGGGAGAAATCATAGGCGTGGGGGTTCCTTTTTTGACCGATTACCTGAAATACCACCATTGGTCATTTCAGGAGATCGGAATCGCAACAGCGATGATCGGTGTGGGAACGGTCCTGTTTCAGGGTTTTTCCGGCGTGATCGCAGAGGTGATTCCCCGTCACCGACTTCTTATGGGGGTGGTGATTTTGCTGTATGGGGTGTCTTTTTCTATCCTTCCCCTTGATGTCGACAGCCATGCCCTGACAAATTCCTTTCTGTTGATCTCGGGCATGGCAAGTTCCTTCTTTGCCCCCCTTTCGGCGACCTTGGCCTTTTCCCTGTCAGGCCACAGATTATTCGCCAGAACAATGGGGAGAACACAGATGTGGAACCATGCAGGATTTCTGGTTTCTGCGATGGGAACCATCTTTCTGATTCACCATGTCGGGCTTTGGTCAGGGTTCGTTCCGATCGGTCTTGGATCTATTCTGGCCGTCGGATCCATTTTGCTCATTTCTCAACAAGATCTGATCTATCACAAAACGGCAGGATCTCCTCCCAGCGATCCGTCATCCAATAGTGAAATGGATACCATCGAGGATAACAGGACTCTTTGGAACGTTTTTACGGATTTCTTCCGCGATCCTTCGATCCGGATCCTTTTGATCTCGACCACTTTGTTCCAGATTGCCAATGCCCCCGTCATGCCGCTTCTGCTCCTCTATCTCAGATTTTTAAACGGCGGCAATGGAAAGCTTGGCTGGGTGGTTTTCATCGCCCAGGCGGTCATGATCCCAACCGCATGGTGGGCGGCAAAATATAGTGCCAAATGGGGACATAAGATCATTTTTTCCATAGCATTTTTTGTGATGCCCATTCGTGCACTGATCTGCTCTTTCAGCATGAATACGGACATTCTTCTCGCCAGCCAGATTCTGGATGGAGTCGCGGCCGGGATCTATGGGGTTTCTGTGGCCTTGATTGTCAGTGACCTGACCCGAGGTAAAAAAGGATTTAACATGCTGATGGGACTTTCGATGATCGCGATGGCTCTCGGGTCTGTCATAGGCCCTATTCTTCAGGGACTATCAGTGGGAAGGGTCGGTTTCCGATTTTCTTTTCTGGTCTTCGGAGTGGTCTCATCCATTGCCGCCATTCTCTTTTTTCATTATATGCCCCACGAAATCAGAAACGCTTTTGAGCAGAATAAGCGGACGGAAGATCCAGCACTTTCAAAAGAGGCCAAATAATGAATTAGTTGTGATGGTTCAACCCCACAGGGGAGGCAAGGATCCGGACTTTGACAACAAGGAGTTTCTTCGAGATCTTGTGATAATAGATCAGGACGTTTTCATCTTTTTGAAGTGATTTGACTCCGACACTTTTCCCTTTCATAAACACAGTCGTTTGTGGAGTCAGATTCCAGACGATATCCTTTTTCCTATGTTTTGCCCCTCTCATTATCGCCGTCAGTGTCATGGGGTGGTCCTGAAGATCCACTTTTTCCAAAATACCTTTGACCATGTGCAGGACGGGTGTCTTTTTTAAAGCAGACTTTTTTCCGGAATGTGTCCCTTTTTTATTGGAAGATGCTGGTTGTGTCCCAGCTATTGATGCTGTCAAAGAACCGCCTACAAAGATGATGAAAAGGCTCAGGATAAGAGCTCTCGATATTTTAGCAAACAGGAAATGAACCATCTGGGCTCCAATAAATCGATCCTAAATGTCTTTCTGGTTGGCCGTTAACAAATGGCAGAAAAACCTTATTTTAGCAAGATCAATCGGTCGTTTTGGGAAAATAAAAAAAGGGAAGGAGGTCTCCCCCCTTCCCTTCTCTATTTCACGTTCAGGAAATATTAATAGGCGAAGTCGAGCCCAACAGTAAAGTTGTTGGCTTGGACATTGTAGAAGTTCCCGTTGGAGAAAGGATTATTGAGACCTCCACCAGTAGCTCCATAGCCTTCCATTGCGGTACCGCTCTGGGTTGCAATGGATCCCATCCCGTAGTTCAGCATCCACTGCCATGAAGCGAACAGGGAGACGTCGGCCCGGTCAGACCCCCAGAGCCAGTACCGATCGGTAATATCAAATGCCAGAACATTGTTGAAGTTTCCCGGAAGTTGCTGACTGACTCCCGCAAACTGGGGCTGGGACATCATGTTCAGCTGGTTATAGGTGAAAATGATCATGTTAGAATTGGTTCCGCTCCCGGAGAAGAAGCCTCCAAAGGTGGGCTGCCAGTCGGCTTCAACAAACCAGGTCATATATTCTAGGCCTGAAGTCGCCATAGGATTTGCACCCATTAAGAGAGGATTACCCGCGATTGCCCCGGCCGGATCGTTTACGATTTCCCATGCACCGAAGATGTTCAGGCCCCCATTGGGAATCGGGTTGGTCGCAAGGTCAAAACCGATACGGTTATACACTGCATTGGCTGAAGAGGCTCCGACCCCGGAAGGGACAGAAGAGGCTTCGCCAATATAGGCGAAGGCACCGATTCGTTCGCCGTTTGTCGCACCCCATCCACCGAATGACTGAGTCGCATGGATAAAGTAGCTGAACCCATTACTCGCTATATAAGGATTGCCACCATTTGCCACCAGATTTCCATCCCCCGCAGCGGAGAAATCTCCCTGGTTGCCACCATACAGGCCGGCATTGGGGATAAAGCTGACACTCACTCTCGTTTCACAGGGATCCAGTGAAAAAGCCTTCTGAGTGGAACAGCTTCCACCGCTATTGATATGGTAGCCAAAATATCGGATTGCCGTGTGATCGTTCAGCATTCTCAAGGAATCCGCATCGTAGAATGCCGGCATGGCCAACGGACCAAACGATGTTGCCATCTGGTTGTTGTTGTTGGCTATCTCAGACGTACCCGGCTGATAGTCATACATCGTGTAAGGCGCACCGCTGTCGATAACGAGTGCCCGCTGATTGGAGAACGGAACATCCTGGCTGGTCACACCCGCATAGAGATTGAGCCATGTCGTGTTCATCAGATCGTCGAAACGGACCCAAAGTTTGACGATACCAAAACCTCCTGCACCACCTCCATTTCCGGGCTGGACCCAGAAAGAAATCCAGGGGGCGATCAATCCACCGGACTCGATGTCCCAGATGGTGTTGGAGTTGGCTCCACTCGCAAACCCTCCATTATTATAGGGAGGGGCAGACGCAGCGGGATTTACTTCAAGAGCTCCATTATTAAAAGCATAGGGAGTTCCAAAATTCGGACCTCCAGCCACTCCATTGAGAGTAGTGGCTTCATACGCCATGGACATATGGAAGCCGATGGGGAAGTAGTTCTGGTTTGCCGGCTGCTGGAACATCATGTCCAGACCGTTGGCTTTACCGGTGGTGGAGAGCATGAAACCGCGGTCCTTGAAGAAATTACCGGTATCACCCAGTTTTGGCCACTGGATGTGGCAGAAAGAACAAGGGAAGTTGTACTTCCTTGCAAACCCCGGATAGGCATTCGCCTTTTTAGGGGCAACCATCATCGCCACGGACAAGACGGCG